>JAIROD010000465.1 GCA_031257725.1 Planctomycetaceae bacterium
ATATTGCGTCCCTACGGGACGCGGATCATTTTGTTATACCGTTTTCTACCAAGATGTCGTCCCTAACGGGACGGGAATATTCGGAAAGACAACCAAACCACTGAATAGATACAAAAAAATTAAAACAAAATAGACTGTTACGACAGATTCTGTCATCTACTCACTACATTAATAAAATAAGGATTTCATTATGCCAATATTGAGTTGGTTGTCACGGGAAGACGACTTGAAACGCGCAAACCAGACACAATATCGTCTTCTCGAAGAGTTGCCAAAATTGAGTTACGGAGACAAAAACATCGGAAATATGCTCATTCAAGGTGATAATCTCGAAGCGTTGAAAGCTCTGCTTCCATTTTACGCCGGACAAGTTAAATGTATTTACATCGATCCGCCATATAATACCGGCTCCGCATTTGAACATTACGACGATAATCTCGAACATACAAAATGGCTTTCAATGATATATCCGCGACTTGAATTGTTACGTGAATTACTAACGGAAGACGGAAGTATCTGGATTAGTATTGACGACGACGAAGGACATTATCTCAAAGTGATCTGCGATGAAATTTTCGGAAGAAAAAATTTTGTGAATACGGTTATATGGCAAAAGAAACATACACGAGCAAACGACGCAAAATGGTTTAGTGATAATCATGATTTAATTTTATGTTTTACAAAAAATAAAGAAGTTTGGAGACCGAACCTGTTACAGAGAAATGAAAGCAGCTTAACGAATTATACCAACCCTGATAATGATCCGCGTGGAATTTGGGCGTCTGGACCTTGTCATGCCAAAACACCTGCCGAAAAAGATATTTATGAAATTACAACGCCATCTGGTAGAAAAATAATGCCGCCAGCAGGAACAAGCTGGCGATTTAACAAAGAGAAATTTCAAGAATTAATAGACGACAACAGAATTTATTTTGGGACAAATGGAAATAACGTGCCGCGTTACAAACGTTTTATTACTGAAGTTCAAGATGGTTTTGTTCCATTAACGATTTGGACGAGAGATGAAGTTGCCGACAATCAAGAAGGCAAAACTGAAATAAAAAAACTGTTTCCTAATTTGCCTTTTTCAACGCCGAAGCCGGAGCGTTTGATTGAAAGAATATTAACGCTTGGTTCTAATCCAAACGATTTAGTGTTAGACAGTTTTTTAGGTAGCGGGACAACGGCGGCGGTTGCGTTGAAGATGGGGCGGCAGTTTATTGGAATTGAAATGGGTGAACATGCGCAAACGCATTGCGTTGTCCGGTTGAAAAAAGTTATTGACGGCGAGCGAGGCGGTATTTCCGAATCAATTGGTTGGCAAGGCAGCGGCGGGTTTCGTTTTTTTCAATTGGGCGAACCTGTTTTTGATAGTGAAGGTCGTATCAATGAAAAAATTAAATTTTGTCAACTTGCCGCGCATATCTGGTTTTACGAAACAAAAACTCCGTTCAATAAACCGAGAAAGAAATCGTCGTTTTTAGGCATGCATAACGGTACGGCTTACGCGCTTCTTTACAACGGAATTTTACACGACCGCCGAATTAACGGCGGGAATGTATTGACGACGCCAATGTTGGACATTATTATCAATGACGCTGGTAATGCCGAATATGATTCATTTGTTATTTATGGGGAATGTTCCCGTATTGGTGAAAAACGTCTCAAAAGCAACAAAATTGTATTCAAACAAATTCCTTACGACCTAAAAATAAAATAACTATTCAGCCGCCATGAAATGGCAGTGTGATGTTGTAATTTTTATTTTTAGATGTCAAAAAAAGAACGGACAAACCTTATTTTTACCTTATTTTCAAACAAAACCATTCACCAAAAAACCTTAGCAGCAAGGCAACATAACAAAGAACCTTATTTTGATAATCAATAAGGTAATAAGGTTGGAAATAAGGTTACGGCGCGGGAATCGTCGCGGGGTAAACTCCGCCGTGAACAATCTGTGATAATCTGCGTAAATCTGTGGATGATTCATTTTGTTTTTGTTTTTATTTTGTCCGCAGATTATCGCAGATGGGATGCGTTTGTTGGTTTAGTCGTTAAGGGCGGGGTTCACCCCGCGTTGGTGTCATGATAGAGTAAATCATGCAGGTAACAATCACGAATAATCGCAGGTTGCGAAAATAAAGATTCCGTCCCGTTAGGGACGAAATGTTGGTAGAAAAAAAAGGTCAATCAAAAACACGCGTCCCGCTAGGGACGAAATATTGGTAGAAAAAAAGGTCAATCAAAAACACGCGTCCCGTAGGGTAGGGACGAAATGTTGGTAGAAAAAACTGTTTTCTACCAATAGGGCGTCCCTAACGGGACGAAAATTGGCATTATTCTCCAATCACTGATGCCCCCAAGATTCTGAAATAATCAGAAAAAATAAACTTCAATCTCCGAAAAAAAAAAATCCACTGATATGTAACAAAATATCGTTCAAATTTAATGCCGCTTTAGGACAACCCCTAAAGGGGGTGTTCGTTGTAATAAATCAATCACAAAATGAAAAACCTCCAATCAAGTGAATAGATACAATTTTTTTAACACGAAACACGCGAAACACACGAAATTTCACAAAAAGGATTTTATGTAATTTTTAGTGTTTTTCGTGAAATTTAGTGTGTTTCGTGTTTAAAATAGACAGTTACCTCGAT
This sequence comes from Planctomycetaceae bacterium, assembly GCA_031257725.1. Classification (GTDB taxonomy): domain Bacteria; phylum Planctomycetota; class Planctomycetia; order Pirellulales; family Thermoguttaceae; genus WRKP01. The sequence goes on from JAIROD010000465.1 coordinate 2,658, forward strand.
GTTGCTATCATGGGTTTAAAGGATTTTGCAAGTCGGTTGGCAGTGCAATTTTCTGTCACAATCCGGTCATTATGGCAGAAAAACTGAAAACCATAAAAACAAAGTAATCGAACAAAAATAATTCCGAACCGAAATAACCATTCGTGCGATAACAGTACGTCTTTAACGTACAAAATATACTCTAAAAACAAATTTCTTAACAAAAATTACCAATAACAACTCCATATCATCACCATCATCATTATCATCATAGTTAGTGTAACAAAAAAAATAATTTTGCCACATTCTACTCCTTTTTCAACAGAAACTACTTAATACGCCGAGCAGTCGCTCGAATGGCAATCCAACAGCATGTTGGTTTCAGATTGTAGCCGATAGGATATTGTTGATGAGAACGGTTTTACTGTTACAGACCATGCGATAG
>JAIROD010000473.1 GCA_031257725.1 Planctomycetaceae bacterium
GGGGCTAAGTCTAACAACGCGGGGCAAGCCCACGCCGTTAACTTGCGATAAATTCTGAATTATTAGAGATGCCCCTTAGAAGTTCCTACATTTTTTTTCGGTTTCGCAACAATGGTTGAAAAAGAGTATTGTTGCCGTTGGTTGATTCCGTTTCCATTTCTGTTTCCATTTCTGTTTCCGTTTCCGGTGCGATAACAATAGAAAATTGCCCCCAAGGGGAATAATTTTTCTTGGAAAGTTTTTCCGACTCATTGGTCGTCGGCGCCCCAATCTCAATCACAGAATACGATGCACGCAAAGGAACCTTTTTTTCTTTCAAAGAATCCAACAACGGTTCGGAAATTTCTGTCTTTTCCTGATAAAAACCCGACAACGGCGTTGCCGCAACAGAATGAATGTCGTTGCGAATTTCATCCGATGATTGAGTAACTGAAACCTCCGGCGGAACAAACAATAACGAGGGAGTTTTTTTAGGGAACGGTTCAGGAATAGGCAATGGTTTCGCCGGTGCGGTTGAGTCGGATATTGCCGGAATTGCCGGAGTTAAAAAAGTATTTTTTGTTGTATCAACTTTTGTCCCATCAGTTGCCGTCTCAATCGTTTTGTCAATAATATTATCGATAATATCATCTATCGCGCTATCAATCCTATTATTCGTTATGTTGTCTGCCGTGCCGTTTGTTGTTCGGTCGGTTGTTTGGTCGGTTTTGGGGTTGGTTGTTGGGCTGTTTGTTTGTTTGTTTGGTTGGTTGGTTAATAGATTGTCGGATGTTTTATCGATTACGTTATTGGTTGTTCTGCCAACAATCGTTTTTTCGGAATTATGTGTTGTGTTATTTTGAGCGGGAGATGTTTCGGTTTGGTTTGGTCGGCGATGCAACACAATACGAAGCCGTCCCTTGCGGGCGGCAGAAGTCAATTGAGCGGCTTCATCCTTTCCCAAAACCAACGTTAATGTTTGGATCGACCGTTGCCTATTGTTGGGAGAAAATTGACGTTGAATCTGGTGAATTTCAATGTTTTCAAGAAGAAGTTCCCCCTGCTCCGCAATCTCATTTTTCGACAGATAGGTTTTAAGCAATTGGTTTTTCCGTTCCGAAAATTCCCCTTGCGACTTCTCTTGGGGAAACATTCGGATATCAATCCGTTGATCAGGCGAAAGACGGTCGGCAATCGGAGTGGAAGGTTCAACAACTTGGTCGTTCAAAAGAATTTGTTCAATTTCCAACGAAACAATCTGCATTCCGGCAGGAATATATTTTTCCGCTCCCAACTCTTTTTCCTGATACGGCAACAGTAAATCTTCGCAAATCGGACAACCGATAGAAATGGGATAAGCAGACCGGCGACGATAAACCTGTGAGAAATTGGTGATGGCGGCGACGGGCAGTTCGGTGATGGGAACTTCGACAAACGTAATGGCTTCTGCGGTTATTTCCGATCCTTGCGGAATCGTTTGTTTGGCAACAAGAATTTTAATCGTTGGTTGCCGTTCGACAATCGGAACAGGTTTGGCTTCGAACATGTAATACCGAACAATAAAAGCACAACCAATTCCCAAGGCAAAAGATAAAATAAGAAACAGCCATGAGACGGTTCGCATTTTATTTACCTGACCCAATTAACTCCCAAAATAGAAAACACCTTACATAATACACAAAACAAAATTGCATTCCTCGTTCATATCGGCATTTTCAAACCGGAAAATTGATTCTTTTTTCCCCAAAAAGACACCTGATTATTGAATAATTAGGGGATTGGGATTATGAGGTTTGGGTATTTTTTACGTTCCTCTTGTTCCGCTTGTCTCCCTAATATTCCTAAATATTCCTAAAAGCGGGGTAATATATCAGTGAAATATTTTTTTTTTTAACTATTCCGCCGTTTCCTCCGAATGACCACCCCTAGCCCCTCCGAAGGAGGGGAATAATTCCCCACCTTCGGAGGGGCAGGGGGGTAAAAAATAAAGGTAACTTGACAGGATAAACATGATTGACATGATTTTATTTGATTTTTATCCAGTGAATCCTGTCAAAAAATAGGTTTTTAGAAGTTGCCTTTTATGTTTTTACCACAACGTTCATGGGGGGCTGAGGATGGTGAAGAGGTTAGGAAAAAGGTCTATTACAAAGCGGGATAATAGGGATATTAGGGACTAATGGGGCAGATATTTTACCTAATTCTTATTTTATATTATTGTTTCTTTTTGTGCTGATCTTGTTTGGGTGATTCAAAACGATATAATTTTTTGTCCGGTTTTACAGGACATTAGGGACAGTAAAGGGACATTAAGAACATTAAGGACGATAGGGACTGAGAAGACAAATTCTCAAATAAATTATTTTTGGTTATTCCCAAATTTGATATGAAACAATCCGATTCTATTCTTCAACACGCACCTCTTTATCCATTCCGGTTTGAGCCGATTTACAAAGATTATCTTTGGGGCGGTCACCGGTTTCGGGAGTTGTTTCAACGTCCGGTTCCGGAGGAAATGGCGATGGCGGCGGAGTCGTGGGAAATCAGTGATCATCCTCATGGGCAGAGTGTGATCCGCAACGGGATGCTTTGCGGTTTTACGTTACACGACATTCTTTTAAGTCAGCCTCAGAAACTGCTTGGAGACGATTATATCAATCGGAATACTTTACCGAAACGTTTTCCGCTTATTCTGAAATATCTTGATGCCGCTCAACCGTTGTCGGTTCAGGTTCATCCGGACAATGTTTTTGCCAAAGAGCAACCATTTAATGATTGGGGCAAAACGGAGGCGTGGATTGTTGTTGACGCGGAACCGGACAGCAGCGTTTATATCGGTACACGCCAAAATTATTCGTTTCAAGAACAGGAACAACTGATCCGAAACGGTCATTGGGATTTGCTGTTAAATCGGATTAACGTTCAGAGCGGTGATTGTTTTTTTATTCCTCCCGGTACGCTTCATGCGTTGGGTGCGGGCGTTCTTGTTGCTGAAATTCAGACTTCAAGCGATATTACGTTTCGAATGTTTGACTGGAATCGCTGTGACCGTGACGGCAAACGTCGTGAATTGAAGATTGAAGAAGGACTTCGGGTGTTACGTGATCCGGGCGTTCCTGTTACGGCTCAGGTTCCCGTAAAAACAGAAAAAGTTCCCTGGGAACAGTTGATTATTGATGAGGAGTTTACGATGAACCGTTGGACGTTAGCCGAACAACTCGTTTGGTATAACGATCATCGTTGTCATCTTTGGACGGTTCTGGACGGTTCGTTGGTAACCTCATTTACTGCCGGACGGCGAACACAAATTATGAAAAATTCGGAACGTGAAACCGATCCTGATGCAATTGAAATATTGCAACGTGGAGATTCGATTCTGATTCCGGCGGTGTGCCCAAACCTCTATTGTATTCCTGAAAACAACCATGCCGTATTTCTTGACGTTATTCCGTGTTTTTAGTTCACGACGTGGTTCACCCCGTGTTGGAGGGGTGGGGTTAAGTCGAACAAATGCGGGACAAGCCCGCCTCCCAACAACAAATGCTCCTTTTAATCAATGAGTTGCAAATTATCGCGGTGGACGACTTCGGTGTAGGCGGTTGTTCCAAGAATTGTTTCAATTTCTGACGTTTTTTTTCCTCTGATTAAAAGAACCTCTTTAAGTCCGTAATTGGTCAGACCACGAGCAATCTCTTTGTCGTTACGGTCAATGAGAGAAACAATTCCGCCTTTTTCGAATGTTCCATCAGCATCCACAATACCAATCGGAAGCAGACTTTTTCCCTTTCGGCAAACAGCATCCGCCGCTCCTTCGTCAAGAATAAGCCGACCCTCCACACGTACCGCATAACCCAACCAACGTTTTCGTGCCGTCAGAAAACTGTTTTGCGTCAGAAAAACGGTTCCAACCTCTTCGGCAGTGAAAAGGTTGTGCAGTGTTTCGGCATGGTTGCCGTTGGCAATAATCACATTGCCGCCGGAACCGGTAATCATTTTCGCCGCCTTGAGCTTACTCAACATCCCGCCCTTGCTGCGGTTAGAACGCTTTTCGGCAACCAGTTTCATCAAATCCGGCGACCATTGTTCCACAACCGGAATCAGTTTGGCTTCAGGATCACTCGGATCACGATCAAATAACCCGTCAACATCCGTCAATAATATCAGTAACGGCGTTTCAAATAAATTGGCAACCAACGATGCCAAACGATCATTCTCAACAAAGGTGGTATGAAACTCGTCAACACTAACCGTGTCATTTTCGTTAATAATCGGCAAGGCTCCATAATCAAGAATGGTTCGAATCGCATTTCGGGCGTTGAGATAACGTTTACGATTGGAAAGATCGTCGGCAGTCAGCAATACCTGAGCCGAATGAATTCCGTGACGGTTCAGAAACCGCTCGTATGTTTCAATTAACTTTCCTTGACCAATAGCGGCAACCGCTTGAAGTTGTGAGAGTTCCGTCGGACGCTCCGCCAAACCAAGACGCCCCATCCCCGCCCCCACCGCCCCAGAACTCACAAGAATCATCCGCTTTTTTCGGAATATCATTTGGCAAATATCTTCCGTAAGTTGCAAAATCCGCTCCTCATTCAATAAACCATTGCCAAACGTCAGAACATTCGTTCCAACTTTCACAACAATCACCTCCGATGTTTTCAATATCTCGTCACGAAGTAAAGATGGCATCATTTGTAGTTGGGGAGTTGGGATGCGTGGCGTGCGCCGCAAGCGGAGCTTTTATCGTAAAAGTAAAGTAAAGTAAAGTAAAAGTAAAAGTAAAAACTCCAATCCGCTTGCGTCACAAAACACTCACCGGCTTTTCCATAATTTATATCGTGATATAATAATCCGTACTGTTATTTTATGCAAGTGTTCATTGTAAGTGTTTATTGCAAGTGTTCATGGAAAATTCGGTATGTACGTTTCACGCCTGACTGACCGGAACCGGCGGAATTTCACGAACATTGATGTTGCGTTTCAGGAAACTGCCTATCGGGTAACTCCCAACGCCTTAGGAAAACCAAATATGCCGCCAATGCGTAACATGAGTTAATAAATACCCTTGACATAGAACAGATTAAACGATATGGTTTGCAAATCACAAAAGTGATGAATAGTGAGTATTAATATGAACAAACGAGAATTTTTAGTAACCGCAGCATTACTCGGCACCGGCAGTATCGCGGCTAAAGCAACGGGAGCTTCTGCCGAAGACGTAAAAAACACTGTTTTCAACGTCTGCGATTTCGGAGCAAAGGGAGACGGTCGAACATCCGATTCGGCGGCAATTCAGGAAGCGCTTGATGCAGCGGGCAAAGTCAGCGGCACGATTTACTTTCCCGCAGGCATTTATCCTTGTAGCAATTTGAAAGTGCATCCACATACTACGCTGCTTGCCGAACCGCAGTGGGCTTACCGCGGCGACGGCGGTGCAATTTTATTGCTGGATTCAAACGACGCCTCATGCGTACTGGATATTACCGGCGCTTTCGGCGTACATTTGCGGGGTCTCTTTATTAAGGGCAGGAGAGATGCGGGGAAACCCATTCACGGCATTTTCCTGAATAACGATACGGAATACAGTAAACAGGAGGACACGATTGTTGTGGACGACTGCAAAGTACAGGGTTTTTCGGGACACGGACTTTACTTGTTGCGATGCTGGCTGTTTATCATACGTCACAGCTATTTTGCTTCCAATGCCGGGTGCGGAGTTCTTCTGACCGGATGGGACGGTTTCGTGACGGATAACCAGTTTTCAGGTAACGGCTCGCACGGTTTCGGGACGGACATATCGGGAAGTACGGTGATGTTCACTGCTAACCGCGTAGAATGGAACGGAGGTTACGGACTCTATCTGGGCGGAGGCGACGCATGGAACGTAACCGGTAACTGTTTTGACCGTAACAATGGAGCCGGACTGTGCGCTCTCAATATCAGTGATGCTGCCGTAACAGGAAATGTTTTCCGCCGATGCGGGGCAAACAGTAAAAACCTGCCCGAAAAAGAACGTTCGTGTCAGGTAAGAATCGAAAACTGTAAAGGTTTGACTTTTACAGGCAACTCGTGCCAGACCGGACGCGACGACGGCGGTAAAGGAAATTACACGCC
>JAIROD010000729.1 GCA_031257725.1 Planctomycetaceae bacterium
AAAATCAGTTTGGCCAAGCCGAATGATATTCGGGGTTGGTCTTACGGCGAGGTGAAAAAACCGGAAACCATTAACTACCGGACTTATCGTCCTGAACGTGATGGTTTGTTCTGTGAGAAGATTTTCGGTCCCGAAAAAGACTGGGAATGCGCTTGCGGAAAATACCGCGGCATGAAATATAAAGGGATGACCTGTGACCGTTGCGGCGTGAAAATTACTCACTCACGCGTCCGCCGCAAACGAATGGGGCATGTCGATCTTGCCGCTCCAGTTGTCCATATCTGGTTCTTCAAAGCCGCCTCCAGCCGGTTGGCAACTCTCCTTTCCATGAAAGCGAGCAGTCTTGAAAAAGTTATCTACTTTCAAGATTATGTTGTTATCGATCCGGGAAACACCATGACCAAAGTCTATGAACTTCTCAATGAAGAAGAATATCGGAAAGCACGCGAAGATGATACGTCCGGAAAATTTCAAGCCGAAATGGGCGCCGAAGCAATTCGGAAACTCCTTCAACAACTTGATCTCGTAACGTTGTCCGAAGAACTTCGCATCGAACTTACCGAAACAAAATCGAAACAACGGAAAAAGGATCTCATCAACCGGCTGAAACTTGTTGAGTCGCTTCGGGACAGCGACAACAAACCGGAATGGATGGTACTCGACGCCATTCCCGTCATTCCGCCGGATTTAAGACCGCTCGTGTTACTTGAATCGGGAACCTTCGCCACCAGCGACCTCAACGATTTATACCGGCGAATCATTAACCGTAACACCCGTCTCAAAAAACTCGTCGATTTGAATGCTCCCGACGTTATTATTCGCAACGAAAAACGAATGCTCCAGCAATCTGTTGACGCGTTGTTCGATAACGGTCGTTGCAAACGTCCCGTTTTGGGATCAAGTAATCGTCCGCTTAAATCGTTGACGGATATGATTAAAGGAAAACAAGGCCGGTTTCGTGAAAACCTGCTCGGTAAACGGGTTGACTATTCAGCGCGAAGCGTGATTGTTGTCGGACCGCACCTTCGGTTACATCAATGCGGTTTGCCTAAAAAAATTGCGTTGGAACTTTTTCAACCGTTCATTATTCGCCGGCTCAAAGAACTCCAACATGCCGATACGATTAAAAGTGCAAAAAAGATGCTTGAACGGAAAGATGAGGAAGTTTGGGATATTCTTGAAGAGGTCATTCAGAATCACCCAATCCTCTTAAACCGCGCCCCAACTCTGCACCGAATGGGAATTCAGGCGTTCGAACCAATACTTGTTGAAGGAAATGCAATTAAATTGCATCCGCTGGTTTGTCGCGGATTCAATGCGGATTTCGATGGCGATCAAATGGCGGTTCACCTTCCATTGTCGCTTGAAGCTCAGGTCGAAGCACACACCTTAATGCTTTCAACGAACAATATTTTCAGTCCCGCAAACGGTTCACCGATCATTTCACCGTCGCAAGATGTGGTGATGGGTTGTTACTATATTACGATGTCACGCCCGAACATGAAGGGTGAAGGCATGATTTTTTCAAACCGCGAAGAAGTTCACCTTGCTTACGCGCATAAAGTTGTCGATCTGCACGCCGTGATTAAAGTCCGAATGCCCAAAGGACGTTGGCTTAAAACCGACCGGACTATCGGCGAAGGCAAAATTTTCGAAACAACTCCGGGGCGAATTATTTTTAACGATATTCTCGCGGAAGGAATGCCCTATTACAATGAACCGCTTAAATCAACCGGTTTGCAAACTGTGATCAGCGATTGCCATGAATACATCGGTCGTCGCGGAACCATTGATTTACTCGACAATTTAATGCGGCTCGGTTTTGAAGAAAGTACTAAAAGCGGATTATCGTTCGCCACCGACGATCTGATTACGCCAAAAGAAAAAATCAAAATCATCGAAGACGCGGAAAAGAAAATCGCAAAATTGCATCAACATTATGAACGCGGTATTATCGCCGACGCTGAACGTTACAATCAGGTTTTGGACATCTGGACTCATGCGCGTGAAGAAATCACCGCGCAGATGATGAAAGAACTGGAACATGATACGCGGCAACAACGAGGTTGGAATTGGTACGTTAATCCAATTCATCTCATGGCCACTTCCGGCGCACGAGGCGGTACGGAACAGATTCGACAATTAGCCGGTATGCGCGGTTTGATGGCAAAACCAAACGGCAAAATTATCGAAACACCAATTAAAGCGAATTTCCGTGAAGGTTTAACCGTTCTCGAATATTTCAGTTCAACACACGGCGCGCGAAAGGGATTGGCGGATACCGCACTCAAAACCGCCGACTCCGGTTATTTGACACGGAAATTAGCGGATGTCGCCCAGAATGTGGTGATCACGATGGACGACTGCGGGACAACGCAGGGGATTACCAAAGGGGTGATTTATCGCGGCGAAAAAGTTGAAGTCAGTTTAGCCGATTCAATTCGGGGACGTGTTTCCCGTGCGAATATTGTCAATCCGGTTACGGATGCGGAAATCGTTAAAGAAAACGGTTTGATCACTTCGGAAATTGCACGAAAAATCGAAGAACTCGGTTTGGAAAAAATTCAGATTCGCAGTCCGATGACCTGTGAAGCGGAACTCGGCGTTTGTGCGAAATGTTACGGAATGGATTTGTCCACGTCGCGTTTGGTCGAAGAAGGTCTGGCAGTTGGAATTATCGCTGCACAAAGTATCGGCGAACCCGGAACTCAACTTACGATGCGGACATTTCACATCGGCGGTGTCGCGGCGAGCGGTGTGGAAGAAAGTGAAATTAAATCGAAATATCCCGGAACCGTTAAATTCGTTCAATTAGAAGTGATCCAAAACCAAGCCGGTCAACGCACCTCACTTTCCCGTAACGGAGCAGTGGCCATTCTCGACCCGAAAGGACGTGAACGCGAAAAGTATAATATTCCGATTGGCGCAACAATTTATGTTGATGAGAATGACAAAATCGAAGTCGGTCAAAGTATTTGCAGTTGGGATCAACACAGTGTTCCGATTTTGGCGAAGGTATCCGGTTACGTTCATTATGAAGACCTTATCGAAGGCGAAACAATTCGTTACGAACAAGACCCGCATACCGGTACGCAAATTCGTACCGTTTTAGAATCAAAAGGCGATCGTCATCCGCAGATTGATTTGAAAAACGAAAATGGAACCGAAACCCTTGACTTCTATTATCTGCCGGGTAAAACATTGATCAATGTTGAAAACGGCGAAAAAGTTATTCAGGGGCAACTAATCGCCAAAACACCTCGCGCCGGACGTAAAACGGAAGATATTACGAGCGGTCTGCCGCGTGTTACGGAAATATTCGAAGCGCGCAAACCGAAAGACCCTGCGGTGATTGCGGAAATCGACGGAGTGGTTGAACTTGGAGAAAAACGTCACGGAAAACGAACTATTGTTATCAAAAACGATGAAACCGGAGCGGCTCGTGTTCATGACATTTCGCACGGAAAACACATGAGAGTTCACGCCGGTGATTTTGTCAATGCGGGCGATGCCATTACGGATGGTCCTCTTGTTCCGCATGACATTCTCCGTATTTCCGGCGAGGAAGAGGTTCAGGAATATCTTGTTCGTGAAATTCAGAACGTGTATCGAAGTCAACGGGTCAAGATCAACGATAAACACATTGAGATTATCGTTTCGCAAATGCTCCGTAAGGTTCGTATTGAATCGGCGGGTGATACGAAATTGCTTGAGGGGATTCAGATTGACAAGTTTCAGTTCAAAAAAGCGAATCGGGAAATTGCCGGATGTGTCAAGATCAAAGAACCCGGCGATACCCAGTTGGAAGTTGGAACAATTATTCAGAAAGACGTATTTGAACAGATCAATGCGGAAGTGATTGCTGAAGGTGGCACACCGGCGGAAGCGAAAAAAACAGAACTTGCGCAAGCGTCAACACAACTTCTTGGAATTACCAAAGCGGCGGTTCAGAGTTCCAGTTTTATTTCGGCGGCAAGTTTTCAGGAGACAACAAAGGTGTTAACTGAAGCGGCGTTGGCGAGTAAAACGGACAATCTGATTGGATTGAAGGAAAACGTTATTCTTGGACATCTTGTTCCTGCGGGAACCGGATTTCGAATTTATCAGAATGCGGAATGGCGTTTACGTGACGGAATTGAAGAAATGGTGAAACAGCAACCGGTTTCGGAAACAAAATTCACCTTGCTGGAAGACATTCCCGATCATTCACCCACAGAGGAATCTGAAACGACAATTGATTTTAATACGCCGTTCATCAACGATATTTCGTCCGATTACGACGACAACGACGCATTCGACGACGATATCACCGGTTACGAAAACGATTGAAATATTGCAACTTTTTTGTTCCGGTTCCAGAGACAACAGCCCAATCAATAGATCAACATAATCAATTGTGCGGGCTGTTTTATAATTGTAATGTTACAAATTATATATTATTGATAAACAATGTTACCTAATAATACACAAAATTTATTTGATAAAGTCATGCCTTGTGAAGTTATATCAAATGATATAAATATTGCAGACGAAACGAGTGTTTCAGACGCAACGCTTCGTAATTGGCGGCGGCTTGGCGTGTCTGAAAAAGATCACAATAAAAAATTACGTTCCAGAGCCAATAAACAAAAATCGCAACGAAAATTTAAGCCGGAAGAATATTCTGATGATGAAATCACCTTGAGCGAAATTGATTTGCATACTGATTACATTGCCCAAAATCATGTCAATCTTTCTGAAGCGTTGTATCTTGCAGCATCTAATATTATTGAACTTAAAAATAATCCGGTTTTCCAATGTGAGATGGAATCTTGGAGCCGAGAGATTGGCAATATTTCGAAACAACATATTAATTGGTTTAAGAAACATCCGTTGAATATCTCCAATGGCGATATTCTCGGATTACTTTATCAGTCGCTTCTTACTGAAGGGCAAAAATCGGTTACAGGTTCTTATTACACGCCGTCGTCAATTGTTCGGGATATTGTCAATGGCTATGTAACAGCACAAAGTAAAATTCTTGATCCTGCCTGTGGAACAGGTCAATTTTTACTGGAAGCGGCTAATATAGTTGATGACCCAAATTTATTGTACGGAATTGATTTTGACCCGCTTGCGGTGCGCCTTTGCCGGTTAAATCTGATGTGTAAATTTCCGAACAAAAATTTTGAGCCGAATATTTATTGCGCTGATACATTATCAAATTTTTCAGCAGGATCGTTATTCGAAACATATAATAAAAATAATACAAAAATTCCGACAAATTATTTTGACTTGGTAATGACCAATCCGCCTTGGGGAGGACATCTCAATCCGCAGACGAAAAATATGTTGACAAAACAATTTCCGCAACTGATTTCCGGTGAAACGTTTTCTTACTTTCTGGTACAAGCCAATCAGTTTGCCAAACAAGGCGGATATGTTTCTTTTTTGTTACCTGAATCTATCTTGAATATTAAAGTTCACGATGACATCCGTCAATTTCTTTGCAAGAATACACAAATTTTGAATATCGTCACTTTAGGACGTATTTTTAGCGGAGTTTTTACCTCTGTTATTCGGCTTGATTATTGTAATAAACCGCCGAAACAAAAACAGAATGAGAAACAAGTTTTTGCAATTCATCAAACAAATAATGACCGGCGTATTTTAGATAAAATCGATTCGTTGCCGAAAACGACATTAAAAAATCGCGCTCAATTTGCTCTTGGAATTGTTACGGGAAATAATGAAAAACATATTTTAACGATACAAAAATCAGGCAGTGAACCTATTTTTCGCGGAAAAGATGTTGAACCGTTTGTATTAAAACCCGGCAACGAATATATTATGTTTGCACCGGAACAGTTCCAGCAGGTCGCTAAAGAAAATTTGTATCGCGCAGAAGAGAAATTAATTTACCGTTTCATTTCCAAAGATATTGTTTTTGCTTATGACAATCAAAAACGATTAACGTTAAACAGTGCCAATATTTTGATACCTGATATTTCGGGTTATCCGATTAAGGCGTTGGCAGCTATTCTTAATTCGGAAGTCATGCGGTTTGTTTATCGAAAAAAATTCAACACGATTAAAGTGTTACGAGGAAATCTGGAGGATTTGCCGATTCCGCTTTTGTCCAACCATGAAAGGGATGAATTGATAACGTTGACTGATAACTTTATTAAAACACGTTCGGTAAATTTAATTACCGATATTAACCAAATTATTTTTCGTCACTATAATTTGAATGAATATGAAACAAAATATATAACTGATATTTTGAAAACAACATAAATTATGGAAATACTAAAACAAAAATTTGAAAAACTGATAGAAACATTGTCATTGAAAAATAGACAAGAGTTAAGAGATCGACTTGACAATCTTGTGTCGGTTTATCCGTTCAATGAATATGAATTTATTATTTCAACATTACTAGGACTAGAAAAACTCACACTCGACGATTATTATCAAATACGTGATGAATATTTGGACAGAAATATGTTTTTGTATATTTTTGAAATATCCTCACCTCGTGGTTTTGGCGAACATTGGGCACAGGGACATTTAAAAGAACTTGTACCGAAATTGAAACGTCCGAATAGGGCAATTGATCCAAATTATTCAGGTCAATACGATTTGATATTGGAAACAGAAGATCAACATCAATTGATTCGTGTTGAAGTGAAAGCATCAAGAGCTGTTGATTTTGATGAAGATGCCCCTCTTTATATTAAAGCATTATCCTATAATTCAAGCAAACGGTTTGATATGAATTTTCAACAAGTTAAGCCTAGTTGTTGTGATGTTTTTGTTTGGGTTGCAGTTTGGCGTGACCAAATTCGCCATTGGATTTTATCGTCAGATGAAGTAAAACAAAACAAATATTATTCCAAAGGACAACATCGCGGTAATCAGGGCGAAGGACAAATTCATATCAGAAACGATAATATCAGTGAATTTGATAATTTTTTTGTTTCCTCTGATAAACTGCAAACAAACATTATTGACGCATTTAAGAGACAACAACAAACTAATTAGGTGATGAGTTTAAAAATAGGACATCGGTTTTAGGGAAAATACTGTAACGGCAATATCCCGTTGCCGTGAGCTTTTTTCGGTAGCGAGACGCTACCGCTACTGATTGGTCAATTTGTCAAAAAATGTTAAAATAAACAGACACTGTTCCGTTCCTAACGGACAGAAATGGGAAAATAATTCCTTATGACTGCAAAAAGTATATTAACGTGAACCATTGGATTACGATAATTGTAACTGTTTACGCAAATTTATATCGCCCATAATTTAACGAAAGATGAAAATGATGTCTTCTCTACAAGAATTACTTAAATTAGCGCAGCCGCCGGAAAATCCGATCTTTACGGGAGTAAATGAAGATATTCATTGTATTGAGGAACAAATAGGTTCCAGGTTGCCGCCCGACTACATCGAATATGTTCATAATTATGGTGCTTGTTGGTTTTATAGATATTGTTCTATTTTTCCATTTACAATCACCAGTACGAATTCTATTTGGAATATTCATCAATCAAATCAAGAACAATTGTCTAATTTATTTGAGAACGAATATTCTGGCTACCAGTATCCGGTATATCCTAGAAAAAATGGAGTGCTTTTATGTGGGTGTGATATTTTTGGTAACTTTATTGCATGGCTTACCGATGGCGAACCGGAAAATTGGACGACCATTTATTTCGATTATGATTGTGGAACATTTGATAAGTTCGATATGAATCTGACTACCTTCTTACTGAAATTAGTAAAAAATGAAATAAACCCTGATTGCTTTGACAACACCAGACGTGAAATTTATGGTAACAAACCAGGTAATAAACCTATCGTCTCTGTTACCGACGTAGAGCCATGAGTTTTTTTTTTAACCGTTTACTCGAAAAATAAATACTCCGACACAAAAAAACATAACGAAAACATAGTTGCCGATTCCGATTCGTAAAGGACAAATACAAATGGAAAACGATAATAACCCCAATAGGTCCCTAATGATGGCAGTGTTGGAAGGTAAACTTGAAGTTGTTAAGTACCTGATTGAAGAAAAAGAAACCAGTGTAAACGTACACTATGAAAATGAGATTACGTTATTAGCTGCGGCAGTGTCCACTGGTCATCTTGAAATTGTTAAATATTTGATTGAGGGAAAGTGGGCTAATGTAAATGAAAGAGGTGCGTTGTGGGGATTTACGCCGTTAATTTTCGCAGTGTCAGAAAATCATTTTGATGTCGTTAAGTACCTGATTGCACAAGGAGCAAATATAAATGAAGGAAATGCTCTAGGCGAAACGCCGTTAATTGTTGCTGCGTCGAAAGGTTATTTTGAAATCGTTAAATATCTGGTTGCCCATGGAGCAAACATAAATGAAAATGATGATAGTTTTAGAGCGTTAATTGTTGCAGTACAAAATGGTCATCTTGAAATTGTTAAGTACCTCATTGAAGAAAAAGGAATAGATGTAAACACAATATATGATGAAGAAAAAAATACGCTATTAATTTTTGCTGCGCAAAACGAAAATGGTTGTCTTGAAGTTATGAAGTATCTGATTGAAGCAAAAGGGGCTGAAGTAAACGAAAAAAATGTATTCCAAAACACGCCGTTACATTATGCGGCAGAGCGAGGGCGTCTTGAAATTGTAAAATATTTGATTAGCAAGGGTGCAAAACTCAACGAAAAAAATAAGAACTATGGTAATGCACCGTTACACAATGCGGCGTGGAGAGGTCATTTTGAAGTTGTTAAGTGTCTAATTGCCCATGGCGTCAACGTAGATGAAAAAAACACTCATAACGGTTACACGCCGCTTCATTGGGCGGCATCTTCCGGTCATCTTGAAATTGTTAAGTATTTGCTCGAGAAGGGGGCGAATATAAATGCAAAAAGTAACATTGATATTACGCCGTTAATTTTTGCATCGTTTACAGGTTGCCTTGCGGTTGTCCAGTTTTTGATTGCTCAAGGGGCTAATGTAAACAGTAAAAATATTAAGGGCGACACGCTGTTACACAGGGCTGCGTCGGGAGGGCATCTCGAGGTTGTTAAGTATTTGGTTGAATCGGCAACGGCAGAGGTCAACACAAAAAATGATAACGGTAAAACACCACTGGAAGTTACTGAAAATTATGAGATAAAAAAATTCTTACGCCAATTCAAACAAGCCGAATCCGAAAAATAGTTTTTTTAGCGTTATGATAACAGGTCAATCGTCAGAGCCGTATTTAGTTCCTGTTGAAAAAGGAGTGGCAAGTGGCAAAATTATTTTTTATTACGTTAATTATGATGATTATTGTGAGACGTTATTGGTAATTTTTGTTAAGAAATTGGTTTTTAGAGTATATTTTGTACGTTAAATACGTACCGTTATCGCACGAGTGTCATTTTTGTTCAGAATTATTTTTGTGCGATTATTTTCTTTTTACGGTTTTCAGTTTTTCTGCCATAATGACCAGATTGTGACAGAAAATGGCACTGCCAACCGCTTTGCAAAATCCCTTAAATCCGTGATAGCAACACCGAGAAAGACGATATACTCGTTTTAAGCACGAAATGGTTCCTTCAATTCCCGCACGAAAACATTGGTATGAAGTCAACATCACCTCACGCAAATCGGTCAAACGACGAGGAACCGCCAAATACTTCACCTCTTTAGTCAAGGCGTCCATCGTTACGGAATCACTGCGAACCCCCATGTCCGCCGATAACGTCTCCATCGTGATGTTGTCCGACAATTGCCGTCAACACCGGAGCTTCCGTCGGAGTAGGAATCGGTTGATGAGCGTGGGGGGCGTGGTCGAAGTTCCATTGACTCGATTGCCCCATCGGGGATGTTGGTGTTACCTTCAAGCGTATTGACATACGTCGAGAGGAACAACTTCAACGCCGCAAACGCTGCATCTTTTAATTTAACGCTTGCACGGTTTCGCAATTCTTTGTCAACATTGTTCTCGTAAGCGTCAACCGCTGCGGAGAGCAAATCACCGAATTGATTTAACAGCGTCTGGTCTAATTGCCAGACGGAGGCATTTTCCGTACAATCTCTGTGAAGTGTTTTCGCCCATGCGATAAATTCTGCATCTTTAATGGGCATGTAACTATTTCTGTGAGTCATTGTGTTAGTTCCTTATTTAAGAGGGTTTAACAAAGTGAATAACTGTTTCATTGCCGTTTTCGGAACAACATTTGCCCGAAAATAAACGGCAACAAACACCAAAACGTTGGTAATAAACGATTACCAACGTTAAACGAACAGTAATCGGTACGTACCGAAAGGGAATCCGTGCGTAACGAGAGTGAATCAGTGCGTACCGAAAGTGAATCGGTACGTACCGAAAAGCGAATCGGTATGTACCGAAAGGGAATCGGTACGCACCGAATGCCAATCAGTACGCACTGAAAGGCAATCGGTACACACCGAAAGTCAATTAGTACGCACTGAAAGGCGAACTTTACGTACCGAAAAGCGATAATTGTACTCAAATTGGCGGTCATTGATGTGATTTTATTTGATTTTGTGATTATTATGATTTTGAAAATTTGTGAATTAATGATTAAAAAATCATCCTAATCATCTCAATCACAAAAAATCATAGTTCAGACATTGTGTAGTAACTGTCTATTTTATAATCAATCCGTTTTCTCATCATTCATGTACCAATTGCATTTGGTTTGAATGATTCTATTGTCTAATCCCGCAGGGA
>JAIROD010000852.1 GCA_031257725.1 Planctomycetaceae bacterium
TGTTTTAGACATTTTATCCGTAAGCTAAAGCATACGGTTAATAAAGTGTCATCCCTGCGGGATTAGACAATAGAATCATTCAAACCAAATGCAATTGCTACATGAATGATGAGAAAACTGATTGATGATAAAATAGACAGTTACGTACAAACGCGGGGTAAACCCCGCCGTTAACGACCAATCAAAAACATGCGTCCCGCTAGAGACTGCTGTCTATTTTTAACACGAAATACACGAAATACACGAAATACACGAAAATTATACGAAAAGGACAACAAAAATCTTTTTTGTATTTTTCCTGTCATTTCGTGTATTTCGTGTTAAAAAAGTGTAACTATTCAGTCGAGGAAGGTAGGCAACCTTTCGCCGAAAGGTTGCGCCGGTTGGTTTGTTATGGTGTTGTACGCTGTTGGTCTTTCATTTCCAGCCGTCAACAGGGACAAGTCGGCGAGTACACCGACGCAACCGCCCGGCGGTCGGTTGCCTACCGCGACTGAATAGTTACAAAAAAGTTAAAACAAAAGGATTGTTACTGAATGATTATATCCTGATTAACATTACCCTGATTGGTGCCGCCGCTGCCGCCGCCGAAATTACCGCGACCGCCAAAACCGCGACCGCCGCGACCGGAACGCGTTCCTGGAACGTTATTTCCGGTATCGGAATTTGTTGCAGGCGTATTGCCGGATTGTGGTGAAACATTGGGCTGAGTATTGGTTGGAACATTGGGTGGAACCGTTGCCGGAATATTGGCGGCGGGTTGAGTTGCCTGCTGTTCAGGGTTCGATCCTCTGTTCAGTCCGCCTCCTCCTCCGCCGCCGAATCCTCCGAATCCGCCTCCGCCTGAACCGCCTCCGAAATTACCGCGACCGCCCAAACCGCGTCCTCCGAAACCGCCGCGCCCGGAAACAAGTTTGTTGCCCCAGAAAACGGCATTCGCCGTGAGTTTGTTGGTACCATACCAGATTCCGCGAAATTGCGGGTCAAACGCAAATCCAATCACCACTCCTTGTCCGACACGACCCGTAACAAGAACCGGAGTCTTGGCGATATTCTCTACTGTTTGCGGTTGAATATTACCGGACAACAACGGCTTCTCCGTATAAGAAATGAACGTATCGGCTTTGTTCTCTGATGATGACAGAACAATCCCGCCGTCTTTGAATACCGGAATTTTTTTATTTTTATAGCCAAGCAGCAAAGGACTGGAAAGATTGGCTTCCGTCTGGAAGGTAATTCCTAAAAAGGAACCGCGTTGCGGACTGATTTGGGTATTGATCCAGCCCGCCCGAATCAAAGTACGCAACGCATTGTCGTAACCGATCAGTGTATTACCGGCTTCCACCCAAGTGTGAAGTTTGGCAATATCCGTTTCGGCAAGAAGTCCGCCGGAAATGAAAATGACATTGTATCGGCTAAGATTGGCACGGCTGAAATTTTCCGGTGAAAGCACTGTTACCGGAATTTGATAATGCCGGTCGAATAAATGCCAGATCGCTCCGCCGTTACCGACAATGGCAATACTTGGTTTCGGTCCCACATTGCTGAGAAGACCGCCGCTGCCAAGATTCCGTTGCCCCTCCGTAAATCCCGATTTTAACGAATACACGTCAATACCGTCTCGCTCCGCAATCGTTTTAATAACCGCCCGAATTTCTTCAGCGGTCTTTTGAGGCTGATAAAGACGACCGGTCAGAACCACAAGAGAATGACGTTCAAAAATCTTACCGTCGGCAGCAGTAAACGGCGCGGTTAACGACTTCACGTTAATATCGTTATCCAGAAGACGGTAAAGCGCACGGGGTGCATAATATCCGTCCCAGTTGAAAATATAAGCATAACTTTTGTCTTCACCGATGATTTTTCCCTGCGGAAACTGAGTGAGGTCTGTCTTTTGCCCTTGCAACTCCGGTTTGTAAGTATCGTCTCCAAGCAAGGCATAATCCAGATTAAACGCAAACGGAAGCGTCCAACCGGTAATATCATACGATCTGGGAGAATCATACTTTTCACGTATTTCAAAAATCGCATGAATCAGACGATGTTGTTTCTGTTTCAGAGGAACAATGTAACTGCTTTCCGTTTTGTAGGTTTTATCACCAACGGTCAGGTCTTCTTTGAGTTTGTAAACGTCGATATTATTTCGCGTAACAAGCTCCGCAAGATGAAACGCCGCCGCTTTGTCTGTCGGCGACCCGAAAACATACGCTTTCACTGGGTCTTCGTCCGCATCGGTCAACGCTTGTTTGAAATAATTCCGCTGATAATCCAGCAGTTCCTTTCTTAAAGCATGACTGCCGCGAACGGTGGCGAGACCGGCGGTGAGTTGGTTCAGAATGGAAAACTCCAATGTCAAAGTACCGTTGGAAGTTTGCGTGATAAACCCGCCCACTCCCGGCTGTTCCCAAAGAATGGCAATACCGCCGTGAAAATCAAGATATTCCCGTCCGCGTCCGGGATAATAATCATCAAAATTTTCACCGGAAAAATACAACACCCCGCGTTCATCAAACGCCGGAGCGTAAAAATCGCGGGCAAGCCGTTTGATAAATTCCTGCGCCTGAGGAGGAATCAACGGGTGAACCTGCGTCGGGATACCGGGCGAAAAATGATAATGAGCATTGGAACCTTGTTCGTGAGCATCCGTGTAAACATTCGGACGCCATTCAATCAACGCCGCAACTCGCCCCTGAGATTCCGGTTGTTGAACATTCAGCCAATCACGATTCAAATCAAACCCGTAATGATTCCCGCGACCATTTGGTGCGCCGCTCTTGCCTTGCGTGTCGTCATTGAACACAAAACTCTTATTGTGGTTATGCCATTCCGTAAAACGGTTATAGCCGTCGGGATTGATCAAAGGGTCAACAAAAACGACAGACTCATTGAGCCATTTTAGTGTTTCCTCATCTTTTGCCGCTGCAAGATGATAAATCAAAAGAATCGCGGCATTCGCCCCGCTTGCTTCGTTTCCGTGAATGGAATGACCAAGCCATGTAAAAACCGGAATATTGGAAGTGTCCACCGAATCCGCAACCGCCGGATCGGAAAGCTTCAAATGTTCTTGTTTAATCTTGGTAAGATTCTTTTGATTTTCCGGCGACGTGATAACCGCAACATAAAGCGGACGGTGCTCGTGTGATCTTCCGTACTGGAAAATGCTAACCCGATCCGAAGCCGCATCAACCGCTTTAAGATAATTAACAATCTGGTCGGATGTTACGTAAAATTCGCCGACTTGAAAACCCAAAACCGATTCCGGTGTCGGAATGTTCTTGTCGTAATCCGCATTGTCCGGCAAATAGTAATCTAATGTAATTTGTCCGGCAATGACGGTTGTTTCTGTTTCCAAAATCAAAGACTGTAATGGAAACAAAAAAAGTAATGTTGAAAGTAACAGTTTCAACATTTTCGAAACATTGTTTTTCATGGTTTGGTTCTCCTGAAAAATAAATTGGTTGAAATGGTTTAGTAAGTTAAAGGTAAATGTACTTAAAGCAGGCGATGTTTCGGAAATACTTCTTTATACGTATCTATTCAGTAGTGTATTATCAGGAAATACTCATTAGGTAGGTGATCCAAGAGGTAGACGGTCTTTCGCCGAAGAGTTTTCACCCACGGTTGCGTCGGCGATAGCCGACTTGCCCCTGTTTCCCGCCGACAATCAGTTTCCAAACCAGTCAGAAACACAAATTGCCCAATCGAATCTGATTCACTGTTGCCTATCGGCAACGCAACTGTGGGTGAAAACCCTTCGGCGAAAGGTTGCCTACCTGTTGAATCAAACAAAAACAACCAATATCATGCCGTTGACAGTATAGTTAATAATTAATAGTTGCGCAAACGAATTAGATCACGTTACGATGATAATACGTTTGTGTAACTATATGCTATAGGGAATCTTTCCTCATTCAGCATTTACCGCAAGTTAACGGCGTAGGCTTGCCCCGTGTTGTTCGACTTAACCCTAAAACATGGTGTAAACCCCGTCGTTAACTATATTCCCGTCCCGTTAGGGACGACATCTTGGTAGAAAACGGTATAACAAAATGATCCGCGTCCCGTAGGGACGCAATATTGGTGAAATT
>JAIROD010000242.1 GCA_031257725.1 Planctomycetaceae bacterium
TGTTGTTGTTGTTGTTGTTGTTGTTGTTGTTGTTGTTGTTGTTGTTGTTGTTGTTCCGGTTTTTTTATACTCGCTTCTTGGTTTTTGCATCAAGGGATATTTCCTGTTTCTCTTTTTAATCACTCTTGGTTCCGAGGAACGTTTTTGTTGGTAGAGGGAAAACCGAGACCGGGTTGTTGAGAATCGGGTTGTGGAAATTCCGCCTGATTCTCGGGGGTGTCGGGCAAGGTCACCGTGGCTCCATCAACCAATTTCACTCGATCCAAACGACCATTTAAAAAAGGAGCATATTCGTCGGGAATGCTCGTGGTGGTTCGTTCGCCGAGTAACAGGGCAATCTCGCGCAGTGCAGGGGTGGCGAGATGATAACGGGCGCGACAATAGTTGGCATTGTTATTGTTAATCGGGGCATCGAGACCTCGTACTAGGCGAAGGTTGATAAAGAGAGACACCGCACAAGCACAAGATGTTCCGGAAAGAGTTTGAAGGAAAAAGGTAAAAAAAACATTCAAGGCGTCCCAAAATCGACCGCCAAAATACGAATCGTGTTTTGGGAAAATCTCCACAATCTATCGAGGCGAGATGACCGCGTCCGTGACGGTACTATCAAAAATCTGTTGAAACATCGAAACATCAACGGAACAAGAACTCTCATTCGCAACGACAACTTCGGAAGTAACCGAAGAAGGGGATGTTTTGGGAACGGTTGAAAAATTGGGATTGACGGAATCGGAAAAAAATGGGATAAAAGTCATACGAAAACCCTCCTTGGCTTCTGAAATATTGAATCGGAACGACCAAGAACAAGAAGGGGGTTATAGCAGAACCAACGAGGACTATAGCAGAATCGCTGGTAAGCGACAATAGCAATGTAGGAAAAATTTCAAAAAAAAACTACCGACAATTTTTTTTGAACAGAAAATTGCCACGCGATAAAGGGACGATCAAATTGAGCAATACAGTAGCATTAGGGGGTACCCCGTGTTTTGAGGTTAAGTCGAACAACGCGGGGCAAGCCCACGCCGTTAACTTTCGGTAAATCCTGAATATTAGAGATTCCCATTATTATTCAGTAGATTGGTCATGCGATGGTAGGACATCAAAAGGTTGCCTAACTTTTGATTGACCGGATGATAACTAATTAGGATTGCTACTGAATAGTTACAAACTTTTTTCGTATTTTCGTGCCATTTTGTGTATTTTGTGTGTTTTGTATTGAGAGAAAAATTGTGTATCAATCCATCATTCCATTAGGCGGAGCTTTGGATGCGGTCATTGTTTTGCCCGGCTCTAAAAGTATGACCAATCGGGCGTTGATTTTGGCGGTGTTGTCGGAAGGAACAACACTGTTGGACGGCGTACTCGATTCAGAGGACACCCAAGTCCTGTTCAACGCATTGCGTCAACTTGGTCTGGAAATCGAGCATGATTCCAAACTTCATCAAATGCGCGTGGTTGGAGTACGCGGAATTTTCCCCAATCGCCATGCGGAAATCTATGTCGGAAACAGTGGAACAACTGCACGGTTTTTAACCGCTCTGCTGGCGTTTTCTGACGGAAATTATCGTATCTACGGCAAACCGCGCATGCATGAACGCCCAATCCGTGATTTGGCAGACGCATTGCAAACGCTCGGCGCAAAAATTTGTTATGAAGAAAAAATCGGTTTTCCTCCATTGTCGTTTTCCGGTAACGTCAATCAATTCCCCTTGCCGGTTTCCGACACGATTGTTACGAAGTCGGCGACGGTATCCGGTTCTGTTTCCAGCCAATTTCTGAGCGCATTGCTCATGGCTGCGCCGTTGGCAACTCAATCAGGTAACGTCGAACTTCATGTTTCAGGAAATCTTGTTTCAAAACCTTATATTCGTATGACGCTTGAAATGATGAAATCGTTTGGGGTTGTAGCGGAAATAGCGGGAGATTTCGCAACATTCCGGTTTGTGAAGGGAACTGCCTATCAAACACCCCAAACGTATCGGATTGAACCGGATGCGTCGGGAGCGTCGTATTTTTTAGCGGCGGCGGCGGTTTGCGGCGGTTCCGTAACAATTCCGGGGTTGTCACGGCAAAGTCTGCAAGGTGATATTGCGTTTGCGGATTGTCTTGAAAAAATGGGTTGCGATGTGCAATGGCAAACGGATTCGATTACGGTAAGTCGTCCGGTAGAAAAACCGCTGCGGGGAATTTCAGCGGATATGAATTCTTTGAGCGATACCGCTCAAACTCTTGCGGCAGTCGCCTTGTTTGCCGAAGGCGCAACTGAAATGACCAATATGGAACATATTCGATTTAAAGAAACAGATCGTATTACGGATCTTGCTACGGAATTGCGCCGATTTGGTGCGGTCGTGGAAGAACGCCCCGACGGTTTACGGATTATTCCGCCGCAAAAATTAGTACCGGCAATTGTTGAAACTTACGACGATCACCGAATGGCAATGAGTTTTGCGGTGGTTGGTTTACGGTTACCCGGTGTGGTGATTAATGACCCGGAATGTACCCGAAAAACATTTCCCCATTTTTTTAATCTTCTGGACAGTTTGAAAAACACACGTAATTATTCAATAAATTGGTAATGCGGTGGTAGGTAACCGCTTGCCGACGCAACCCTGGTTGCAGATGAAAATCATCTGTTTCGTAATTATCGCGCATCGAAAAAATAATTTTCGTACCGTCATACGAAATATTCGGATCACGAATCATCCCGTTAGTTTTTTCGAACAAAATTTCATTATTTATAGAGCCGCAACCTTCCGGTTGCGGCTCTGAATGGACCGCTCCTCAAATTCAATTCGTCAAACGCCAAGGGCATGACTGAATAGTTATGATTTATTTTATTGATCTGAAATTTTTTACCCTGTGAAAGGTCAGGTAATTTGCATTGTGATAGGTATCTGCTCCTCCTGCTTCGTCATCGTATCCTGTTCTTGAAAGAAAGATCAGGTCGTCGCCGTCAAATTGCAGGTCAATATATTGCCATCCGTGTGTTATGGCGTCGGGATGCTGTAGCAGTATTTTGTGTGTTGTCCAGTTTCTCAAGTCGGGCGAACTTTTCAATGCAACGATGTTCCTAACCCAACCTGTCCCCCTTTTGGCTGTTGCTGCCCGGTTGTCGTCCGTCAAAATGTTTACGATGCTCCAATACCTTTGCGAATCGGGATCGTACTTGATGGTAAACCTGGTGGATGCGCCCTCGAAAGGGACGTATTGGGTATCAGGATCAAAAGTCAGTGTTTTCCCGTCGTTGCCGACTTTCAGGAAGGCGGCATACTCGTTGTAGCCCGAGGTCAAATTTATCCGCATGGCTATCCAAAGTTGTCCGTCCCTGTCCGCTACCGGTACTCCTTCTATCCATGAAAACACTCGTCCGTCAAGGTGACGCGTGTTGCGCTCCACTGCATTGGTCATGGTCCAGTTATCTGCATTCAGCAAATCGGCATCTACAGGAGCCGAAATAAGACAAACCTGTCCCCAACCCCTGTTAAAAGCCCTCCATACTCTGCCGTTATGAATGAGCGCAGCGTTCTGCTCGCTGTATTTTCCTGTAAAGAGCAAGCCGGTGGTGTTGCTGTCGGAAACAGACCATGTGCGTCCCCCGTCCGTAGATTTTTTGATGACGATGTCGCCGTTTTCGCTTGTAGTACCGAGAGTATAAAGGACATTGTCGTGGACAAACATAGCGGAAAAGTATTGATTGTCTGCCACGGACAGATATTCCCAATGCTCGCCTTTGTCCGTCGAACGGAAGAAAATCGTATGAAGCTTGGGGAAATACATTTTGCCGTCGTCAATATCGGTTGGTTTACGCACAGTGCTGAATATCTCATGCGAAGCCAGATAAGTTCCGTCAGGCAGGATACACAAACTTGGCGAACCGATATAAATCCCCGTATATTTGGGGATATGGTTCACAATCGCCCCCAGTGGTTTATCCGGCGGTTCGGATGGAGAATCACCGAATGAAACGGAAATACAAAAAACAAGGCACATCGTAAGAAAAATTGGAACGTGTTTCATTTTTGAAACCTTTCTGAAAAAAAATTGGTTGAAAATCATCTACTGAAATGTAACTATTCAGTCGAATGTTGTCATTTATTTTTTTACCGCGTAACATGCGAAAAAAACGCAAAAGTTCACGAAAAGTTAGTTTTTTTATTATTTTGTGTTCATTTTGCGTCTTTCGCGGTAAAATAAAAAAACAAAAATCATTCAACTGAATAATTACACTGAAATTTTTCCCGCCGAGCAAACGGAGCAGGGAAACCGCCCCGTCAACTCGACTGGTTCACAAACTACTTTAAAATGCAGTTACAAATTTAATCCAATGTAACAGTTTTTCCATCTTCGACATCGCTGAACGGCACAAGAATTCTTTCGACCGGAGTTGCTACACTGACACCGCGCACAACACCGTCACCAAAAAGAAAAGGACAAATTCCCGGATAGTAACTTCCAAATCCACACTCAAAAGCGCCGGCATTGGGTCTGTCATTCGGACTGATTGCCAACGGTCACCAAACCGGAGTACTTAATAAACTCGAATGCCAATGAGCAACTGATCTTGCCATTGCGGGTGTTATATATTCAGACGCTGCCCACCTTGTTCCCAAATAGGAACAGTCACCCGCATGGGCACCACTTGTGTCACCTGATTTATTACATATTCCTAGATTGGCCAGTGGAATATGTTTTTCACCGACAAAGAATTGATTACTTGTTCCGTCAGTAATTCTTGCAAAAGTATCTCTGGGACGCCATTGGGCAGCATTACCAATAGAACGACGAAAAGGACCACGCATTACTTCAGCCTCCAGACCATCGACAGAGATATCCAACCAATGATTATTGCATTTTCTTTCAGCTAAAGTTGCCCAGCCTTGCCCGAGACAGACAAACCCATAATCTGTTTGTGGTCCAGGTCGGCAATTTGTGTAAGTACTACCGGCAGTCAGACCATTGTTGGTGATGAGCGGACCACCTCCGCCTCCTCGACGAGTGGGACAACGCAAAATAGATACGGAACCGAATGCGTTACGGTATTCATTATTCATGAGTACACCGCTGGTTCCGCCGCTTCCGGAGGCACCAATCCACCAATTTTCGTCTAACTCATATTGGAGACCACGTGCCATGAGAAATTCATACAGCGGTGTTTGTTCCATAAATGGGTAAAGCAACCCCCAAAAACTAACAGTACCATTCCCAATTGCCGCTGGCGTCAATCCGTCGTGGGTATCGTGGAAATTGTGAATTCCGATACCGATTTGTTTTAAGTGGTTAGCACATTGCATTCGTCTTGCCGCTTCGCGCGCCGCCTGAACCGCTGGCAACAAGAGTGCGATTAGCACCCCGATAATCGCAATCACCACAAGAAGTTCGACCAATGTAAAGCCGAACCGCAAAGCATTGGAAAGATGTGTGAATTTTGCGGAAAACCGTTGGAAAACCGAACACTTTTCACTCGGGAGCGTTTTCCGTTTGTGGGCGATGGTCAAGGTTGTTCTTTCGCCCTGAAAGGGCAGTAGATTAATTGAGAGTGGAACATGGATTGTTGAGAGTATCGTAAAGCGGAATGATGGATATGGGGGCGTGTAATCCGCGTCTGAACGATGATTTTAATGATTG
>JAIROD010000368.1 GCA_031257725.1 Planctomycetaceae bacterium
TTGAAATGCGACGCAAGCTCGGAAATCGTTCGATCCTGCTTCACAGCCGCAAGCGCAACTTTCGCTTTAAAGGACGATGAATAAACTAGACGTTTTCGGCTCATAAACTAATAATGGGGGTAAAGGGAAAATTAATAATATTTATACCTTATCCGCGCGCCCGAATTTAGCAACCACCGCTGGAATTCATTGGAATCTTTTATGGCATTGGTAAAATCTGATTTTTCGTAATATTTCAGTGGAATATTCCCAAACGTATCGTCAGCGTTTCACAAAACCTTATTTTCAACCTTATTTTCAAACAAAACAACCTTAGTAGCAAGAGTCCTACCAGAAACCAAACCTTATTACCTTATTGTTCCTTTTTTTAATAAGGTAATAAGGTTTGGTTGTTGTGGGAACAATGGCTGCTAAGGTTTTTTGGTGAATGGTTTTGTTTGAAAATAAGGTAAAAATAAGGTTTGTTAAAGCAATCCAATACCTTTTCGAAAATTCCACTGAAATATTACTTAGTTTTTATTCAAGAGGAATGAGAACACTTGGTACTAGATTTACCTAAAGTTGTAAAAAACACGGGAATTTCCGCTTAAATTTTTTGGAAAGTGCAGCTATTAATTAATAGGATGAAAATAAAAAATTGAATTATTAGCAACGCCCATTAGGGATAAACGACATCAATCAAATAAAGCGCATGCGCCGGAGCGGTTGCACCGGCAAAAGCACGGTTTTGTGAAGCAATGATTTCTTTCATCCGCTCAGGATTACCAACTCCACGATGACCTTCAACTCCTAAAAGTGTTAGCGTTCCGGCAATCGTCCGCATCATATTGTAAAGGAAACCGTCACTCTCCACCTCAATACAGATCAACGGCGGATATAAACCATTCAAATCATTGATTCGTTCCACCAAAATATCGGAAATCGTCCGAATAGTCGTTTTACGCGGTGAGCCTTGACTCTGGAAACAGGAAAAATCTTGTTTGCCTAACAAAAATTGAGCGGCTTGACGCATCGTGTCAATATCAAGCGGCTCCCCATAAACCCAACAATAATTTCGCGTCAACGGAAATAATGGACGGTTATTATCAATCAGATAACGATAACGTTTGGCAATCGCATCAGCAATAGGGTGAAAACAGAGCGGAACCTCCTCCACCCGAAGAATCCGAATATCTTGCGGCAAAAAACCATTCAACGCCCGTTGGAATACCTCAGCACTCAACCCGCTTGTCGTCGTGAATGCCGCAACCTGTTTCAATGCGTGAACACCCGCGTCCGTCCGACCACTCCCAGTTACAACAACCGGTTCGCCAAGAATCTTGCCAAGCGTTCGCTCCAACGTTTCCTGAATACTCGGAACCTGCGATTGACGTTGCCAGCCCTTGTAGTTGGTACCATCGTAAGTCAGTTCTAATTTAATCCGCCTCATTTTGGGGAAGTTGGGATTGGCGGTTCAGAATTTGAGGTTTGGAAACTGCGGGAGGATAATAATAGCATAAAACGCTCTGTTTTAACCATACGCAACTCAAACAACAAAATCCCATACCACTCTCTATTGTTGTTAAAATTTTTATATTCTATAATGATTGAGAGATTGGGTAATATCTCCGGTGAAATTCAGGAACGCCAACGTCCCGCCCAACTACAAACTACAATACGCTTCATTCCGTAATACGCTACACTCCGTCAACTCATACCGGAAAAACTCCCGCATTCCTGTTTTATAAAAATAACGGATATTTTTACCCGATTTACCCGACATAAAATCACACTGATTGATTACAAGATTTGTTTTTTTGTAATATATTCTGTGAAATATTTTTTTTGACTATTCAGTCGTTTACTCCGAATGACCACCCCTAGCCCCTCCGAAGGAGGGGAATCATTCCCCACCTTCGGAGGGGCTAGGGGTGGTAAAAAATAAACTTCAATCTCCGAAAAATTCCACTGATATATTACGTTTTTTTTCATTTTCCAAAATTGCTTTCATTCCCATGAATTATTCCGGCAAACTTTTAATTGCGTCGCCATCCCTGATTGATCCGAACTTTCGGCAAACGGTTGTTTTTCTCGTGCAGGGCAGTGATGACGAGGAAGTGTTCGGTTTGGTGTTGAACCGCGTCTCCGAACAACCTCTCCGAGCAATCTGGAAACCCGTCTTTCATCAAGATTTCGCAACCGATTCCTTGTTGTATTTCGGCGGTCCTGTCTTTAGCAGGTTAACCGCTCTTCACTCCATAAAATTACCCAACAGTTTTGAAGTCGTACCCGGCGTGTATTTTACAAGTATTCCGGCTGATTTGAAACAAATTGTCAGAGACCAAAATAAAAATAAACATAAAAACAATCATTTTCGTTTTTTTTTCGGCAATGCCGGTTGGGATCCGAATCAATTGTTGCAAGAAATTGCCGAAGGCGTATGGTATCTCGCCGAAGCAACCCAAGAACTCGTCTTTAATAACGACTCCGAACTCTGGCAACATTTGATTGAAGCAATCGGTCAAAATATTCTGAGTGAAATTCTCCACACCAATAAATTCCCCAATGATCCCGCCTTAAATTGATGATTGTTAATCAGTTAATTTATTATGTTTCGTCCAAAATGTCCCCAATCAATAAGGGACTTTCAGAGACATCAGAGACGTAACGGTCTATTTTTCCCAACCGTCTTTTTTTCAAATTCAATGTTGACGATTCGTCCTTACCGCAATGAAGATCCGCCGCGTTTGTTATCGCTCTGGAAAAAAAGCCAGCAACAACAAACTCGCACCCGATTAATACCGCTTTCCATGAGTACGCTTCAAATGCAAATTCTCGGTCTCCCCTTTTTTGATCGCCGTTCTATTCTTCTTGCGTTTGACAATCAGGAACCGGTCGGCTATATCCACACCACACTCGCACCCACACCTGACGGTTTTAATCTGAATCGCCGTTCCGCGCATATCTGTTTTTTGTGTGTTGATCCGTCTTATCATGATCTCTGGGGCGCAGCCCGCGCCCTACTCGATAACGCAGAATATCATCTCGCCCAACAAGGAGTTGAAGAAATCTACGGCGGCTCGCCACGACCCTCCGCTCCTTTTTATATCGGTTTTTACGGCGGAAGTGAACCTATTGCCTTTTTCGACTCCGATCAATATCTGATTCAGGTTTTTCTGGAATCAGGTTATCATATCTTTAAGAATACCGCCCGGTTTTATCTGAATTTGCCAAACTATATTCCTCCCATCACTTCGGCAATGGTTCAATGGCATTCCCGACTTGATGTTGAATTTAACGAAATGCCTAAACCGAAAACGTGGTGGGAAGCGTGCGCTTATGCTAATTTTGAATGGATTGAAGCAATCGCTTTTTTAAGTAATACTCATCGACCGGTTGCTCGAATTCGGGTTCGTGTTGCCAATCCCGACACGGATGAATCGCAGATATTGTACGGAGGAACATGGGATGCCGGACTCATGGATGTCCGAGTTCACCCCGATTTTCTTCGTCAAGGCGTCGCCGCCTACACGCTCAGCGAAATGTTGCGGTATCTGGTCGGTAAAAACCAAATCAAACAAATCGAAGCCCATATTGATGAAGATTCCGTTTCAATGTATTCCCTTCTCCGATTGCTTCTGTGGAAACAAATCGATACAGGAAAAATTTTCCGAAAAGAAATCTAATTTCGCCCCACACTCTTCTTTTACCCCAAAAATCAGTTATACTTTCGATGAATTTTATGAACAATCGTCTGTCCTTAATCTCCCCCATTCGCCCCTATCATCCCTAATGTCCCTCCTAATCTCCCTTCACGAAACTAAGAATCTCGATAAGAATCACGAAAATAGGAACATTCGGGACTGTAAGGGCAAATGGGACAAATAATCAATAGTCAATTTTTACCTAATTATTTATTTATGAGAAAAAAAGTTTATTCTGAAAATCATTGGTCAGAACTCGGCTCTCAACTTGGAA
This sequence comes from Planctomycetaceae bacterium, assembly GCA_031257725.1. Taxonomy (GTDB): domain Bacteria; phylum Planctomycetota; class Planctomycetia; order Pirellulales; family Thermoguttaceae; genus WRKP01. Next base: position 3,958 of record JAIROD010000368.1, read on the forward strand.
TTGATAATTCCAATGCGCCGGATTCGGAGGAAATATCAGAGCAAATCTCGGAAATATCCGATCAAGATCAATCACAACCTTTAACGGAATTGACCGAAGTGAACAATTCGTCCGATATGGTCAGGGAAACCGCTTTTTATCCTGAATCGGATTCTTTCGGCGAAGGATTTCTGGAAAATGTTGCAGAAGAAGTTCCGCCTTCCACAAAAAACTATGACCAAAAAAAGAGATTCTTTGAACGATTTCCAAAAATTAATCTTTTAGGAACCTTCGCAAAAGAATCATTGCAAACTGTTGCCGAAAATGTTGAATCTCCTTCATCAAACGGTAAAACATTCACGTCAAACAAATTGGAAAAAATTCCGGCTGTTTCTGATGATGCGGCACGAAGTGAGACGGCAACGGAAGAAACGGTGCGGAATGAAACAATGTCGGCTGAAGCGGTACCGGACAAAACAGTACCGGATATAAAAAGGTTAGATCGTTTCGATACGGAAAAAGTGTTTTCAGACATTGAAGAATCCCCTGAAAAAATAATTTGTACCGAAAAACATACACAAGCAATTGTTGATCTTTTAGACCCTTGGTCGAAAATTGCATCTCAGGTTGGAGTGTTGAGTCTTTCCCCGTCCGAACGGAATCAGGAGGAGCCGGAGTTATCGGCGGATTGGCTGGAAGAAATTGCCGTTACTGTGGACATTGACAATGACGGCAAAGACCTGGAACAACCAGTCCGTTCCAACCGTGATTTCAACAAACGCTCAAGGCATCACGCCCAAAGACGTTCACAACGAAGTTTGCCGTCCATGTTCGATGAACCCACGCCCGAATCCGAAGAATCCGCCGCGTTGAAAAATCTCATGGAGTCGGAACATTACGATAACGACGCGGAAAAACGATTACGTTCGATTTTCAGTGAAGAAGAGAAAACGGAAAGGGCGGTATCGAGTGAGGCAACTCCCCAAAATCAACCTTCCAATGATTCGGGAAAACAACATGGAAAATATTACGGTAACGTTGACCATTACTCAAAAAATCCAAAATATCCAAAAAATCCAAGATATTCAAAATATCCGGAAAATCAAACCGAAACATTTTCACCGCGTTCCGATCGGGAAGAAGAATCATTTAAGGTGAAAGAATCTTTTACGTTAAACGATGGAGAGAAACGTTTTGACCGAACGGAGTCTGAGGAAAGACCGCGCGAATTGGTGCGGGAACGCGGTCGTCGCGGCGCACGGTTTGAACCGCGTGAGAGGCAACAAGAACAATTAGCCGCAAAAAACAATTCACGTTCTGAGGATATTGAAACAACATGGGATATTGAAGAGGAATCCAAACCGGTTGAACGATCTCCTCATAAACATCGGCGCGGAAAAAATTGGGAAAACAATACTCCAAGCAAGGAACACCGGACTTCTTCTGAAAAAACAACCGATATTATCGACACAAAACTGACGGCAAACGAGGAAATGGAAATCATTCAACTTCATAAAAATATTCCGAGTTGGGACGAAGCGATTGATCAATTGGTCGAATACAATATTGCACGCCATCTTCAAGCCTCCTCCTCTTCCTCCCGCAATAGCGGCGGACGACGATAAAAAATAACAAATTAAAATTATCGTTCCAATTCTCCACAATTCTCCCCAATGTCCCTAAAATTTGGCGGAGGGACAATTGAGAGATTAGGGACGATAAGGATGATCGCCGTCAATTAATTAATTTAACCAATCGTTTTTTTCTAAGGGATTTAATTTATGCCGATTACATTATTCCCGGTAAACCGTCGCCGTTTTATGGCGGGAACATTGGGCGGTGCAGTTTCATTATTGTTTCATCCGGTTTGGGGTGCCGAATCGGAAACACATTCACAAGATGTTTGGGCAATTCTTTCGGATACCCACATTCCGGGAGACCGCAACAAATCGGGCGGCAATCCAGCCGTTAAACCTGTCGAACATTTGAGCAAGATTCGCCGTGATATTCTTTCCGGTGAAATTGGCAAACCTTGTGGTCTTATTGTGAGTGGTGATTGTGTTTACTTGCATGGTTTGCCTGATGATTACAAAACACTGCTCGAAGAATTTGAACCGTTTCGTCAAAAGGGATTGCCGGTTCATTTTGTGATGGGCAATCACGACAACCGCCAAGCGTTTCTCAATGCTGTTCGCAACACGGTTGCGCCGTCAACTAATAAAACTATTCCGCCAACCGGTGAAAGTATTCTACCAACCGGTGAAAGTATTTTGCCAACCGGTGAGAATATTCCATCGACGAATGAAACGATTCCGTCGCGGTTACATTTGGTTGTTGAAACGCCGAAGGTTAATTTTTTCCTTCTTGATTCGTTGGACAAAACGAATCATACACCCGGATTTTTTGGGGAGGAACAACTTCAATGGCTTACGGACGAGTTGGATTCTCGCAAGGACAAACCGGCGATTTTGGTTGCGCATCACAATCCCGATTACTCCGGCAATATTGTCAAGGCGCCTGGTGCACTTCAGGACACAAACGCTTTTTTTGAACGCATTCGGGATCGTCAACAGGTTAAGGCTTATTTTTACGGACACACTCATACGTGGAAAACACTTCGAGTTTCCGGAATCCACATGGTCAACATTCCGGCAACTGCATGGCGGTTTGATCAGCAACAACCATTCGCATGGGTTCTATTAACCTTAAAAGACAATGGAATGTCGTTAACGCTCCGATCCATTGATCCGAAACATCCCAAACACAATGAAATTATTGATCTTTCTTGGCGGTGAGTGATTGGCGGATTGTGATTTGAGATTGTAACTATCCGGTAGCGATACTTTTATGTATCATCAGACCAATAATCAAGAGTTGGAACTGTTGGGGCGTTTTTGGAACTATCAGGGGCGTTTTTGGAATTGTCAGGGGTGTTTTGGGAACTGTCAGGGGCGTTTGGGGAACGGTTAAATTTAAATTTGGAATTATTTACCCAATGTGATTATTTCCCCAAAATTCCCAAAGAATCAGCAATTTTTTTCGATAAAAATGGAGCAATTCAGTTGACATTCTACTTTTTTCATGTAAATTTTGAATCTTATTCAATTGCGGTACGTTTTTTGCTGTA
>JAIROD010000381.1 GCA_031257725.1 Planctomycetaceae bacterium
GGTTGATTTATTACAAGCAACAACCCCTTTAGGGGTTCAACGTGAATAACCGCCGGTTTCAACCGGCGGTAACGGACGCACAACCACCTCAACCCCTTTAGGGGTTGTCCAATAGATCGCGCGTTTTGTGGTCAACCCCTAAAGGGGTTGAGTTTAGTGGGGTGCTTTGCCGCCGGTTGAAACCGGCGGTTATTCACATAAAACGCCTAGCGGCGTTGACCCGATGGCAGACGTTTAAAAACGGCTGCTACAATAACGAGACCAACAATACACGGAATAGTTACAAAACAAAATAGACAATTACGAAAACAGTTGTAACGGAGAATCATGACCGCTGTTGCAAAACACGAGTTCACGAATTATCCGCTCCTGTCACAACAAAAAAATTCCGTGTGATTGTCACCAAAGGAAGCCGCAAAGATAATCTGGCGCGTCTTCTCGAAATCGAAGCATGGTGAATTTAATTTTCGTTTTTCAAAGATAATCGTCGATAGGGAACCTCTAAATATCCCTTTTACACTATTGTTTTTTTTGTAATATTTCTGATTATTTCGGAATTTTTGGGGGGTAGGCGACCTTTCGGCGAAAAGTTTTCACTCACGGTTGCCTACCTTCCTCGACTGAATAGTTACAATTCCGAATTATTAGAGATTCCCTAATTAGTTCCTGTTGATTTTACGTTTTTGAAGAAGTGTTACATATTTAATTGCACTAACTTATTTAATAATAAGAAGTTATGAAATTTGAAAATATTTTTGAACAAAAACAAAAGAGATGATTTGACTCTTAAAATGCGATTTTTATTTTTGTACAGGCGAAATTTGACAATTTAAGGAGTTTTGCTGTAACAATATGCCAGAAACATGCGTTACAAATTACACATAACAGTTGTGCCGATATTCGTTACCTAAGGAAATTACAGGACAACAATAAATTTTTATATTGAAATATTAGCTACAAAAATAATAAATTGCGACCAACGTAAAATCAACAGGAACTAATTAAAGAAAGAATGAATGAATGAATAGGGCGGGCGGGTCCATCGAGGAACCAACCACCGGCGGAAGACCGGTCAGTTGCCGAATGGGATTCTTTTCAATATAATATTGGTGAATCTTTAATAATAACTAATACTTTTTGCCAAACTCAAGGAAAAAAACAATGTCGAAAAATAACGCTCCAACTTCTAATTCCACTAATTCTCAAAATGCTCCGAATTCTCAGTATGATCCGAATTCTCAGAATTCCCCTAATGTTCAGAATGCTTTTCTCACTGAATTTGATCTTTATCTTCTTGGCGAAGGTAATCATTGGAAGAGTTATGAAAAACTTGGCGCGCATTTTCGGGAAGTTGACGGGGTTGCGGGAGTCAATTTTGCTGTTTGGGCACCCAACGCCACTGCGGTTAGCGTGATCGGCGAGTTCAATAACTGGAACGGTAACGCCAACACCATGTTTAAACATATTCCAACAGGTTTTTGGGAAGTCTTTATTCCGGGAATCAAGGAATGGGCAACCTATAAATATCTTGTCCGTAATGGCGATCTTGTTTTTGAGAAATCCGATCCGGTTGGTTTTTACGCCGAAACTCCACCTTATACCGCCTCAAAAGTTGTCAACCTTGACCGTTTTCAGTGGAACGATGCCGATTGGTTGGAAAAACGGAAAAATCGCAATAACGATTGGCTTTACCAACCAATGTCCATTTATGAAGTGCATCTCGGCTCATGGCGGCGACCGGGTGATAATCCCAACCGATGGCTCACCTATCATGATATTGCCGATCAATTAGTCGATTATGTCAAAGAAATGGGCTATACCCATATCGAATTACTCCCCGTCGCCGAACATCCGTTGTCCGCCAGTTGGGGCTATCAGATTGTCGGATATTTCGCCGTCACAAGCCGTTATGGAAGTCCCGAAGATTTTATGTATCTCATTGATCGTTGTCATCAGAATGAGATCGGCGTGATTATCGATTGGGTTCCAGCGCACTTTCCAAGAGATGGACATGGGTTGCGTCAGTTCGACGGGACTGCATTGTATGAACATGCCGACCCCAAACAAGGTGAACATCGCGATTGGGGAACTTTGATCTTTAATTATGGACGAAACGAAGTCCGGAACTTTCTCGTCGCCAACGCAATCTTTTGGCTTGATAAATATCATATTGACGGATTGCGTGTTGATGCGGTTGCGTCCATGTTGTATCTTGACTACAGTCGTAAATCCGGTGATTGGATACCAAACGAATTCGGCGGACGTGAAAATCTCAAAGCAATCGATTTCATTAAAACATTAAACGAACAAATCGGTATTCAATACCCTAATGTGTTGACGATTGCCGAAGAATCAACCGCATGGCCCGGTGTTTCACGACCGACTTATTGCGGAGGACTTGGTTTTTCGATGAAATGGAATATGGGCTGGATGAACGACACTCTTCGATATATGAGACATGATCCCGTACACCGGAAATTTCACCATGATGAACTAACTTTTAGTCTAATCTATGCGTTCCACGAAAATTTCATTCTACCGCTTTCCCATGATGAAGTGGTTCACGGTAAAGGTTCCATTCTGGATCAGGTTCCCGGCGATTTGTGGCAAAAATTCGCCAATGCACGACTGTTATACAGTTATATGTGGACACATCCCGGCAAAAAACTGACTTTTATGGGGGATGAATTAGGGCAATGGAACGAGTGGAATTTCGATGAAAGTTTGCAGTGGCATCTGTTGCAATGGGAACCCCATCAGGGTTTACAACGTTGTATCGCCGATCTAAACAAAATGTACGCCAACGAACCCGCTTTATATGAAAATGATTTCGATGGACGCGGATTTGAGTGGATTGATTGTCATAACTGGGAGGCAAGCACCTTTGCGTTCATCCGTAAAGCACGGGAATGGCCTGATTTTCTGGTGGTACTTTGCAATTTCACGCCTGTTCCGCGACGGATGAAACTGGGAGTTCCAATCAAATGTTATTATGAAGAAATTTTCAGTAGTGATTCGGAATTTTACGGCGGAAGCAATACCGGTAACGGTCCCGGTATCGAGGCAACAGGGGAATGTTCCCACGACCGACCCGCTTCCATCAACGCCTACTTTCCACCACTGGGCGTTTCCGTCCTAAAACCGAAATTACAATAGGGAATCTCGCATCATTCAGAATTTCTCGAAAGTTCACGGCGCGGGCTTGCCCCGCGTTGTGCGACTTAACCCCAACAACACGGGGTAAATCCGAATGTTCCTTTTTCTGTCCCGTAGGGACAACATATTGGTAGTAGTAGAAAGCTCTTGTCAATCCTTCGCCCTGAAAGGGCAATACATACCAGTTTGGTTGTCTTTCCGAATATTCCCGTCCCGTTAGGGACGACATCTTGGTAGAAAACGGTATAACAAAATGATCCGCGTCCCGTAGGGACGCAATATTGGTGAAATTGATGCTTGGTGTTTTTATACCAATATTTCGTCCCTAACGGGACGAGCGTTTTTAATCGACATCATTTTCTACCAATAGGTTGTCCCTAACGGGACAGAAAAAGGAACATTGACCGCGACTGAATAGTTACAAAACAACAAACTTAACTTTGGAACCGAAAAACTTGATTTTGGCGGTTCCAAAGTATCCTTTAGAGGGAATCTCTCATAATTCAGAATTTACCGAAAGTTAACGGCGTGGGCTTGCCCCGCGTTGTTCAACTTAACCCAACAACACGGGAAGTTAACGGCGTGGGCTTGCCCCGCGTTATTCGACTTAACCCAACAACACGGGAAGTTAACGGCGTGGGCTTGCCCCGCGTTATTCGAATTAACCCAACAACACGGGAAGTTAACGGCGTGGGTTTACCCCGCGTTGTTCGACTTAACCCAATAACACGGGAAGTTAACGGCGTGGGTTTACCCCGCGTTGTTCGACTTCGCCACAAAACACGGGGTAAACCCCGTCGTTAACTAAAAACACGAGATACCCCCCGTCGTTAACTATTAACTAATAGATTGAAAATAAAAAATTGGTAATATATCAGTGAAATATTTTTTTTTAACTATTCAGTCGTTTCCTCCGAATGACCACCCCTAGCCCCTCCGAAGGAGGGGAATCATTCCCCTCCTTCGG
>JAIROD010000476.1 GCA_031257725.1 Planctomycetaceae bacterium
GTTTGATTATACTATTCCTTTCGTTGAGTTGTAAAGACTCACTCTGGTTCATCCATAACTTTAGGAGAAAAATGATGATTTTAAAAAATTCAGTTAAAAATTCCGTATCCTCCAGCCGACGGCAATTTCTCAAAAATGCTGTTACATTGTCGGCTGTTGCAACGGTTCCGTTTTACATTCCCGGCAAAGTGCTTGGAAAAGACGGTGCCGTGCCGCCTAGTGAACAAATTATTCTCGGTGCTCTTGGAATTGGCGCACGCGGAGGACATGATTTTGGTGTGTTTCTGAATAACCCCGATGTCCGCTTCCTTTCCATCTGCGACATTCGGAAAAACCGCCGCGAATGGGTCAAACAACAAGCAGACGCAAAATACGGCAGCAACGATTGCACCATGTTCCGTAACATGTTTGATTTTTATGATGCCAATCCCCAAATGGATGCGGTCTTAATCGCAACAGGCGATCGCTGGCACACTATGGCAACCATTGTTGCCGCTAAAGCCGGAAAAGATGTTTATTGTGAAAAACCGTTGTCGTTGACGATTCAGGAAAGCCGTGCGGTGGAGAAAGCGGTTAATCGTTACGGGCGAGTGTTTCAGGCGGGAACGCAACGCCGGAATATCGGTAATTTTCAACTCGCGGCAAAATTAGCGCACGAAGGAAAACTCGGTAAACTGACCGAAGTTCACGCCAATACGCTCAGTCCCGGAACAACCCACGATTGGTTGCCCGCCCAACCGGAACCGGCACAAAATGAAGTTGATTGGGAACTTTGGCTTGGTCCGTGTCCTTGGCGTCCCTACAACGAATCCTATATTCGCGGCGGTTGGCGCGGATTTTACGATTTTCACGGAGGCGGTATTCTCGAATGGGGAACGCATACGGTTGACCTTTGTCAATGGGCAAACCAATCCGATGATACTGTTCCGGTGGAATACTGGGCTACCTATAACCAAAAAGGGGAAAAAACCGCCCGTGTCGAAGCACGTTACAAGAATGGAGTGAAACTTGTTTGCCGAAATGGCGGTTGGCTTGGTTTGGGGACTTGTTCCGCACGGTATGTCGGTGAGGAAGGGTGGGTTGAAACAGGCGATTCGGGGCGAATGGAAGTTTCGTCGGACGCATTGCGTAAAGAGTTAAAATACTTCGGAATGCCCGGAACATCGCCGGATAACCATATTCGGGAATTTTTGGATTGTGTTAAATCACGGAAAAAACCCGCTTCCAACGCCGATGTTGCCGCCAACGCCCATATTGCGTCACACTGTGCAAAAATTGCATGGGATCTTAATCCGGCGCAGTTGTCCGATTCGGCAAAGTCGTTCACGTTGAAGTTTGATCCGTACAAGGAAGAATTTGTCGGTAACACTCCCGAAGTTGAAACCGCCAACCGCCTCCGAACCCGCGCCATGCGTTCACCTTGGCGTTGCTGATTTCGTGAAGAGTTTATTTTAGTGAAGAGTTTATAGTGAATAGTTACGCAAGCGTAATTTTTAACGCAATTATTAAAAATTCACTGTAAACGATTCATTTATTATTAAACGATTGACTGTAACCATTAACAATTGACCATTAAACCTTAACTATTAATTAACAATTAACAATTAACAATTAACTATTAATTACTAATTATTAACTACTAACTCTTAACTATTATGAAACATTTAGTACAATTATTTATCGTATCGTTTTTTCTGACCTGTTCCGTGTTTGGACAAGACCCGGATTGGCATCAAGTTCCCAAAGATACTTTGTTGGAAAAAGGGGCTGATGTTATTAAAATGCTCCTTACAACCACCGATGAAAACGCAATGTTGAACGTTGTGAAACAGTCGGGAACTGAAGACGACATGCTGCGTCTCAAAATGTTTGCCTACAAACGGCTTGGAATATACGGCACGAAAGCGGCTGTTCCGGTGTTGGTCGAAAAACTCGACATTGAAAAAGAAGACTTTTACGCCCGTTACGCACTGGAAACGATTCCCGGTGATGAAATTGATGCTGCACTTTGTGAAGCAACGAAAACCGTTAAACGTTCCTCTGCGCTCGCCGGAATATTGACAACGCTCGGAGTGCGCGGTAACCCCAAGTCGGCGGCAACTGCAAAGGAATTTCTGCAACATGAAGACCTTGATGTCCGTAAAGCTGCCGGTTATGCGTATGCCGCTACTGCCGGAGATGAAGCGGTTGAATTTTTCACACAAAAATCACTTGATCCGGCGTTGGCGGATTCCGGTTTCTTTCTTGCCGAAATTTTCGCGAATAAAGGCGAAAAAGATAAAACTATCAAAATTTACGACGCTTTAGCGGTTGCCGACATTAAAGCGTATCAAAAAGAAGCCGCATTATATCGCGGTATTTTGGTTCGCGGTTTGGACGGAATCAATCTGCTTGTTACACAATTAAACTCTGAATCGCCGAAATTTTTCGGAGTCGGTCTCAAAGCCGGACGTGAACTTCCTGCCGGTGCTGAGGTTACCAAAGCAATGGTCGATCAACTCGCGAACCAATCCGATCCGTTACGGAAAGCGAAATTGGTTCGTTCTATCGGTGACCGCAAAGACAAAGAATCCAAAACCGTTTCACTGCCGGCAATTTCAGAACTTGCTAAATCCGGTGATATTGTTGTTCGTGTTGCGGCAATTGATTCATTGCGCAATATTGGCGATCCGTCGGTGTTACCGATTTTGATTGACGCTGCCAATCAAACGGATTCGCGGGAAATTGCCCAAGCCGCAGAAAATACGTTGCGAAATCTTCCCGGCAAGGAAATTGACGATGCGATTGTCGCTTTACTTGAAAAAGGTAATTCCGCTGCAAAAATCAAAGCGATTGGTCTTGTGGAAGATCGCCGAATTATTTCGGCGTATCCGCTTCTGAAAAAAGGGTTACTGGATTCCGATGCCGGAGTTCGTAACGCGGCAATTGATGCTCTCGGTCAAACAGCGGGAATTGACGATTTGCCGATTCTTCTTGGCGTACTTGACAAAGCGAAATCGGATGAGGAAGCCGAAAAAATCCTTGTTGTACTGAAATCGGCGTGTACACGTTTACCGCAAGATGCTGCGTCGTCGGAAGTTCTCAAACTGTTTGCAAACGGTTCAACGGCAATGAAAATCAATCTCCTTGATTTACTCAAAGAAATCGGCGGGGCCAAAGCGATGGAGATTGTCAATCAGTATGCGTGGGGTAACGACGCGGAACTGAAGGACAAAGCCACCGCAATTCTTGGTCAATGGCGTTCACCGCAGGACCTTGATCTTATTGCCGCCGCATGTTTGAAATTGGCGAAAGAATCGAAGGAGAACAAGTTCAAGGTTCGCGGTTTGCGCGGCTACATCCGGCTTGCCCGTCAATTCAATATGGCGGAAGAGCGGCGGTTACAAATATGTCAAGAAGTTTACGATCTTGCTGACCGTGATGAGGACAAAATTCTCATTTTTGATGTTTTTGCACGAAATCCGTCGTTGAAAGTGTTGGAAACTGCGGTGAAATATCTTGACAACGAAAAGTTTAAAGAAAAAGCAGCCGAATCTGTTGTTGCTATTGGTGAAAAGTTGCAGGGTAAATCTCCGCAAATCGTTGATGCGATGAAAAAGGTGATCGAAAAAACCGCCAACAATAGCATCAAAGAACGCGCCCAACGTGTTCTCGATAAACAATAACAACTTATTGATCTTGATGATTATTTGTCCATAGTCCTTATCGTCCCTAGTGTCCCTATAAAATCTTTAGTGGGGGACATTAGGGACAAATGATTCTTTAAAACTCTGAGAATCACCTAAGTTGGTACCTTTATACTATTCGCGGTCAATAAATTGCAGCTTTCGGGCATCTCTCATCATTCAATTTTTTATTTTCAGCCTATTAACTGAACTTTTGCAAATTCCATAACTATTTGTATTAAAAGGGGTTATGACGAATTTTATCAATTCCGACATATTTTGAAACAAAATATTATTGTAATCATATTTATGAAACCCTTGATTTTCCAGCATATCAATTTTTTGAAAAATGATATATGATACAATAATATGATAAAATTTGACATTTTTTGATGCTTCAACTCCTTTAATTTACTCAAACTGTAAATAAAATAAATTATCAAATTTGGAAGTCCTTATTTATCAACAGTTTATGTCAATTTAAAACAGGGAAAATTTTTGCGATTTTTGACCACTCAAAATTGGCGAACATATCACCATTATCAAGGAAAAATAGGCTATTTTTTGATTTTTGTGTATCT
>JAIROD010000497.1 GCA_031257725.1 Planctomycetaceae bacterium
ATTAAAAAAATACATTTGTTCCATAAATTATCCGGTAACGGAGGAAATTGGGAAACCCGCCATTTGATTGCCAATTGAGCGATTCCTACAAATAATACTGCTATTAATATGTACAAATATCCTGCTTTCATTCATAACTCCATTTATGCTGCCCGCTGTTTTACCGATATTTTGGTATCGTTTTTCTTTTCGTTTATCAGGAAATTTTGGTGAAAAGAAAGATGTTGACTTATTTGTTGCGTTGGAACTGATTGAATATCGATCAGCAATGCTGATAAAAGCATTTGTAATCCCATAATGCAAGGTAAAGCAGCGAACATCACGGCTCCGGCTGTAGCAATTTGTCCTTCGATGATGGAACCGAATATCCATTTGTAACTCCCAAATGTAACACCAAATAACATAAGTAATATTCCCAAAATACCGAGAATAATATCCGGCGAAGTGGTCAACAGAATTTTAGTCAACCAAATTCTACGGCAAAAACCGGCAAAGAGTTTCGGAGGAAATTCCAATAACGTTTTTTTAATGGAAAGGTTTGAAACTTCATCGCCATAAATCGTCCGCATGGGAACATCTTGAACAACCGCACGTAAAATACCAAGTTCGATCAATTGAGAACTTTCGTAAAAATATCGTTTATGAATACGGTGTTCCGGTAATTGTCCAACAATTTCCGCACGAATAGCAAAATAACCATTAGTCGGATCTAAAACGTTCCAATATCCTGACGCAATTCTGTTCAAAAACGATAATCCGGCGTTACCGATTAATCTAACAAGAGGCATTTTTTGCAACACTTCGGCATTGGTAAACCTGCTTCCTTTTGTGAAATCAGCTTTTTCTTGTAATAATGGTTCAATCAAAGCAGGCAAATAAGCAGGGTCCATTTGACCGTCACCATCCATTTTGACAATAATATTTGCACCAAGTGTAACCGCATGTTTCATTCCGGTCATCGTTGCGCCGCCAACTCCCTGATTAACATCATGGTGTAACGCAACAACATGATTCGGAAATTGTTCGGCAAGCCGGTCAACCAGTTCAGGTGTGTTATCGGGACTCTCGTCATCGACAAGTATAATCGTATCGATAAAATCCGGTATCCCTTCTATAACCGACTCAAGGTGTTTTTCAACCTTGTAACATGGGATAACAACCGCGATTTTTATGGTCGGTTGAATTTTTATGTTAGGTTTATTGAACATATTTATCGTTTATAAACTAATCTTTTTTTTCCAAACGGAAATTCTAAACATTTTGAACGGTAAAAACCAAGGAATTGATCTGATTTCAACCATTTCCCAACCTTTTTCTTTCAACAGATTTTCAATATCAAAAATATTCCGGTGATGATATTCGCCGGTAAGTAATTGTCTATTTAGTTTGTGATTTTATTGGATAGTTATAATAAAATGTATTTCGTCCTGACAGGACAACGAATAACAACTCATAATAGTTTGCCCTGAAAGGGCGTAAGCATTAGCGTAGGGCAACGCCCTACGTAACGATTTTTCTAAAACGAAAGCCCTGTAAGGGCGATAGCCTAATTCCATAAATACGTTTCATTATATTCAAATCCGTGTTTTTTCAAAAATAATATTAACTCTTCATTAAATGTGCGTTTTTTATGATGTTCTTCTTGTGTTTCAATATATTTGACAACAACCTCTAATTCCCTTGGATTAACAGAGAAAATACAATAACCATCCTGCCAATAAAATTGTTGATATTGATTTCCTTTTGTTTTGATCCATTTAGAAGATTGTTTTTTAATTTCCTCTAATAAATTCATTTGCGAGATTTTTTTTGATAAAAGACAACAAATATGTACATGATCATTGTATCCGCCGACACGGATTGGATTACATTCTAATTTTTTACAAATACCGCCGATATATTCCCATAAATCTTTCTTTATTAAATCATCAATCATCGGTAAACGATATTTTGTACTAAATGTAATATGAACACAAACTTTTGAAAGTGATTGTGACATTAGGCTATCGCCCTTTCAGGGCATTTATGTTTTGGAGCTTGTTACGTAGGGCGTTGCCCTACGCTAATGCCGGTTGCCCTTTCAGGGCAATCTCTATTCCTGAACAAAAATAATAAAATAGACTACTACTGTCTGTTTTGTCATAAATGTTATAAAATGGTTGTTTGAATATGTGCTTGATTACTTTACTTTTTTGAAAAGAAAAGGCACTGCCTTTGCTAATGAAAAAAATCTTTTGTAACCTCCGGGCATTAGAAAACTTTGACAGTAACGCATAATTACTCTGGGACGTAAATAAAATTTTCGATAAAATTGGCGATAGGCTTCTTTAAGTTGTTCTTCAGTCATATCGCGAGGAACAAAAACCGGACGATGATAATTGAACTGCTTCCAATCAGTTGTATCTAATGAACCATATTGTTCCGCTTCCGCATATTGAATGCTTCCGGGTATAGGCGTGTTAATACAAACAACAACATCATCTAACGGAAGATGTAACGCAAATTGAATTGTTTGTTCAATGGTTTCTTTCGTTTCTCCGGGATGACCAACAATAAAAAATCCCTTCGTTTTAATACCAATTTTAGAACACAATGATATAATTTTTTTAACTTGTTCTAACTGAATATTTTTCTTAATAATCTTGAGAATTTCAGGATTACCCGATTCAATACCAAATGAAATATGCCAGCAACCTTTACGTTTCATATAACGGAGTATCTCTTCATCAACCGTATTAACCCGACTCATACATGTCCAGGGGAAGTTTATTTTTTCTTTATCGAGAATAGAAAACAATGCGGGTATTCGTCGATTGTTGATTGTAAAGGTATCATCAACAAAGGCAATTTCACGTATTCCATATTGCCGATAAAGTATAATCATTTCCGTTGCAATATTTTCAGGGGAACGTTGCCGAAGTTTTCTACCGAAAATACTCTGATCACAAAAAGTGCATTGGTTCGGACATCCCCGACTCGTAATAATATTTGCAACTGGTATTGCTTTATAGTTACACGGCGGCGGTGCATAGTCGGACATATTAGGAATCAAATCATAAGCGGGAAACGGAATGGTATCAATATTGTCAATATAAGGTCGCTTTTCTGTTTGTATGATTTCACCGTCTTTCTTAAAAACAAGTCCCTGAATCGTCTCAAAATTTGTACCATTTTTGATCGCATCTAATAATTCAAGTAATGTAATTTCTCCTTCTCCGATAATACCGATTTTAAATAAGGAATCTTTTAATGCTAATACCGGATTCGCTGTAACATGGGGACCGCCTAAAATTATCGGTAAATTAGGAAATTGCTGTTCTACCAATTCGGCGACTTCAACAGACCTGTGAAAAGCGACTGTTGTTGAACTAATTCCTACAATATCCGGTTCAAATGAAGCAATCATTGTTAATAGGGCATCGGCATCTAAATTCCTTGCTTCAGCATCAACCACTTCGACAATATGACCATTATTCCGCAAATGGGAAGCAAGATAAAAAATACCAAGTGGAATCTGATTTCCTCCCGCATTTCCAATCTGCGATGAATAACGTTCCTGTTTTGATATAGGTGGATATAAAATAAATACTCGCATGGCACAATCTCCATAATAATCGTGCCATAATGAGCAACACGATTATTTTCTATTAAGGGTTATAAAATCTTTACACTTTTGAATATACGGCTTTTTGCTGTGATAAAACTATACAAACTCAAATGATGAAACGGGAATGGAAAGCGGGAAATAGTTACATCTTCGAAAAAGTATTGAACGCCCATTCCGGCTTGTTTTATAAACATCCGCATAAATCGCCTGAAAACGATCACTCAACGGTTTTCGTTGACGCGGATAACTCAATAATGTGGTTTCCTGAAAATTTGTCATAATA
>JAIROD010000563.1 GCA_031257725.1 Planctomycetaceae bacterium
TCATCTCTTTTGTTTTTGTTCAAAAATATTTTCAAATTCCATAACTTCTTATTATTAAATAAGTTAGCGCAATTAAATATGTAACACTTCTTCAAAAACGTAAAATCAACAGGAACTAATTAACGACGGGGGGTGCCCCGTGTTTCTGGTTAAGTCGAACAACGCGGGGCAAGCCCACGCCGTTAACGTTCGGTAAATTCTGAATCTATTTTCTACCTATTAATTAACGACGGGGGTTGCCCCGTGTTTCTGGTTGACAACGAGGTTTACCCCATGTTTTTTGGTTAAGTCTAATAACGCGGGGCAAGCCCACACCGTGAACTTTCGGTAAATTCTGAATGATGAGAGGTTCCCCCCTACTTAATGTGTTGTGTGAATTAGGTTAAGGATAAAGACGAAATTGAAAAATATAATGATTATAACGTGTGTGATTGTGAGAAAATCAGACTTTAACTTTTTTTGTCTCTTCTACAAATCATAAAATGTTGTATAACTATATTATCTTTTCAAAGGTTCTTCACTGAATTTTCAAAAAGTACTGACCAAACGCCTATTGTTTCTTCATAACTTTATAATTTCACCACAAAAAAATGATTTGGAACCGATCTCGTGAAATTGATGACATCTGCATTGATATTCTTTACAAATCAGGTGTTTTGTTGTGGAATTATGCCGTAACGGATCGGGAAATCACGTTTTTCGGACGTGAAGGAATTGAAGCGTTTTTTGGAAGTTCAGCGTCCCAGTTTACAATGAGTTGGGATGATTTTCTCGACCTCTCGGTTCATCCTGAAGATCGTGCGGATGTTGAACAATCTCTGGCACAAACCCTTCATGCCTTCAATGATTTTACAGCCGTTTTTCGAATAAAATATTCCGAAAAAGACGCATGGGAACAAATTAAGGTTTTTGGTAAATTCACCCGGACTCAGAATGATTCCGCTCCCAAATCTCTTTGGGGAACAATACAAGTTTTGTCAACAGTTTCCGATCATCGGGAAACAGTCTCCGAACATCGGGAAATCTCGAACAACCGGAATACGTCCTCTCTTTTGACCGTAGATGTAGATTACGTTGAAGCCCCCCAAACCACCGATGACCAACTAAAAATAATTTTCGACGCAATGCCGCAGAGTTGTCTTTTTCTGAATACCGATGGAACGCTTATCAACGGCAATACGGTAGCATTGCAATTTTTAGGTATTGACAAATTGACCGAATCTTTCCGGCATGTCAAGGATATTTCACCGGAATTTCAGTTAAATGGTCGGCGTTCAGCGGAAATGATTATCGAGAAAATCTCCGAAGTACTCCATGAAGGGCAGATTACTTTTGATTGGATTCATCAAAAATTTGACGGAGAACAAATTCCCACAAAAACCACTTTGATTCGTATTCGACAAAATGAACATTATATTATTGTCGCCTACCTGCAAGACCTTCGGGAACTTAAACAGATTCAGGGAGAACGCGATCAGGAACGGGTACTATTACGCAATATTCTCAATTCCAGTCCCGTTTGTTTTACCATCATTGACACCGCCGACCGCGTTACCTTTGTAACTCCCTTCACAGACGATTTTTTGGGAGTTAATATCGGGGACTCTTTTAACGATTATTTTGTCGATCAAAAAATCATCGAACGCTTGAAAAAAGAACTCGAAAAAAATGGAATTATTAACTGGTTGCCCGTTACAATGAAAACGAAAAACGGTGCGATTAAAGAAATGCTCGCCAATATGTTTTTCATTGATTATTACAAAACCAAAGCGGTGATGGCATGGCTGATCGACGTTACGGAGATTCGTCAGGTGGAAACAGAACTCCGGTTGGCACGTGATGCAGCGGAAACATCAGTACGAACCAAAAGTGAATTTCTTGCCAACATGAGTCATGAAATCCGAACTCCTATGAATGCCATTCTCGGTATGGCTAATCTCGCCCTGAGAACGGAACTCTCCCCAAAACAACGTGAATACATCGAAGCCGCCGAACAATCCGCTCGTCTGTTGCTGCGAATCATTAACGATATTCTCGATTTTTCAAAAATTGAGGCTGGACGAATGATCATGGAGTATCACGAATTTTCTATCAATGAAGTGATTGACGATCTCGATGCGTTGGTTGCAGAATCCGCGAACAAAAAGAATTTGGCTCTTTCCTTTGAATTAGCCAAAGAATTGCCGATTCGCTTGATGGGTGATTCCGTGCGGTTGCGGCAAGTTCTGGTCAATCTGGTCGGAAATGCAATCAAATTTACCAGTGAAGGTTCCGTACGGGTTTCCATTGGTGTTGTCGAACAAGATGCGCTTTCGACCTTGCTCCGTTTTTCGGTTCGGGATTCCGGTATCGGTATTACGCCGGATCAGATGAAAATTCTGTTCCGACCCTTTTCACAAGCGGACGCATCAACAACACGAAAATATGGCGGAACCGGTTTAGGTTTGGCCATTTCCAAGAGTATTGTGAGTATGATGAAAGGCGACATCGGGTGTAACAGTAAAGCCGGTCAAGGCGCCACCTTCACGTTCACCGCCCGATTCGGTTTACCGCTTGAAAGCGATACACTCGGAGATTTCTCGGAAATTCGTACCGACGCTCTTCTGTTAGGAGATCGCCATGAATCCTTGTCTGTAATCCGAAACTATCTGGAACTCCTGAAATGCAAGGTGGCGGCACAATGTGAAACGCCGGAGGATCTTAAAATATTTCTCGATTCCAACCGGATCGACGAAGTTGATTTTATCATCTTCGATTTCGATGATCTGGAACGTCACGGATTGCCCATGTACGATGCTTTTCATGAAAAAAATTTCACCAAAATACCGATCTTGGTCTTTTCAGACCATTCCGGTTTGGATCGGCTTCTAAAAGAAAATAAAATTTCAAATTCAATCAACCGCATTCAAAAACCAATTGCGGTCAGCGATCTTTTTGATATTCTGATGCAGGTAACATCGCGAAAGAAAAAAGCAATGATTGAAGCGAAAAAAAAAGATCATGCGTATGGCGAAACCCGACATTCCACCGCATCATTCATTTTGCCGGAATCTGTTCGCGGCGCACGAATTTTGTTAGCGGAAGACAATCGAATCAATCAAATGGTTGCGACGGAGATGCTTAAAATGGAAGGATTTCGTGTTGATGTTGCGGGCAATGGGCGAATCGCGTTGGAGATGATTCAAAATAATCAATATGATCTTGTGCTGATGGATATTCAAATGCCGGAAATGGACGGTTTGGAAGCAACCAAAATTATTCGTTCCGATCCGCGATTTAAGAATTTACCGATTCTGGCAATGACGGCTCATGCGATGACGGGTGATAGGGAATTAAGTATCGAAGCCGGAATGAACGACCATATCACCAAACCAATTGATCAGGCGTTATTGTTCAACGCGCTCGTCAAATGGATATGCAGACCGTTCACAAACTAAACACACCAATTGTTAGGAATCTCTCATCATTCAGAATTTACCGAAAGTTAACGGCGTGGGCTTGCCCCGCGTTGTTCAACTTAACCCTAAAACACGGGGTACCCCCCGTCGTTAACTATTAATTTATTAATTAATGGGCAGAAAATAAAAAAGCACGACTGAATAGTTACTGTTCTACATTGACTTAATGTAGTTCTACAATGACTTAATGTAGTTCTACAATGTCCAATTGTAGAACTACTATTTCCGATTTTTCAGCGTTGAATGTTCAAAAGAGAGAGTAATTTTCCTAGTGTTCATGAGGGTGGTTGTTAAAATGGATAAAAATTTTAGGTCAATTATTGGCAGGTAGGCGATCGTTCGCCGAACGGTCACGCCGGTTGAGATTTCACTGATTCCAAACGGTTTGCCCCAGCAAAACGGTTCATTATTGAATCGACGTGCGATAGACAGGACAAACCTTCCTGGTGTCATTTAAATCTCAACCGGCGCGACCGTCCAGCGGACGGATCGCCTACCTCGCAATTTTCTACGTTAATTGACCT
>JAIROD010000613.1 GCA_031257725.1 Planctomycetaceae bacterium
TCCCGCCCCGGTCATCCGCCGTTCAGTCATGTCGGCACGTTGAAACGATTTATCTTTTTCGGTTACGATGACCGTCGGCGGAGTGTCGTGATTGGTCCCGTGATCGCCCCCGGTAAAAGGGGAACTGCGCCGAACGCTTTGGAATATGGCGGACGTGTTACACTTCCCAATTGGAGAAGGGCACCAATTCGTCCGCGTCCGTATATGCACCCGGCGTTTGAAAAAGAACTTGTTAAAGTCTCCTCATATTAAGAGTTTCCTAGAGTTAGTATGTTCTGTTTTTTGACTATTCTTCCTTCACGCAAGGTTTTTATCCGTTGAATTTTCTTCGTTGTCTTTTCTTTTTTTCTTTTTCTTCCGTTTTGAATTTTCATCTTTTTCTTGATTTGTGTATTCTTTTGATCGTAGGGAGCCTTTCCCCTCTTGTTTTCCCGACGATTCTTATAATTGTACAATTTATAACCTTTTTATTTTTTTTCGTTTCCGGCAGTTTCTTGGTCGATTTTATCTGTGTCCCACGGCATGGTGTTTTGCCGTTCCATTATCAATCCTTTTGTGGAGATATTATAATGCCTCTCAAAAAACCGTTACCACTCGTTGTCCCAAATCTTGTACGTAAAATGCCGAATTCCTTTGCTTGGATCGATCCTCAACTGCGAATCCGGCAATTTCTCGTTGATTTCGACACGGAAGAATTCGCGTTTTATTGATTCCTGTCCCTCGCCGCCGATCAGCACGGTCTTTCCTGTTGGCGACTTGATGTCATGGAAAAATCCATGCCCGCCTTTCGTGTGCCGCAGCTACGTCACACGCGTGAAAATCTTGTACAAAAAGAGCTGCTTGCCTTTCGACCTTGGACAATCCATGATCCGGACTGCCTTTATCAACTCCTACCGGTTCCCTTAAAACCGAAACAGAATAACGATCTCGCGTCGCTTCAAACCGCTCTTGCGAATATCGTGTTCAAACCTGTTTCCTGAGTTTATGTTACAACGCGGGATGCCGCCTAAGTCTCCTTGATCGAGATTCCTTTTATAGAATGCGGCCCGCGTTATTGTTCGTACCCAGTTCGTCTGCCGCGAATGAGTCGGTTGGTGAGTTCCTTCGAGGAACGTCCCGTATGACCATTGAGGTTGCGGATTCGAGCTTTTTTATGATTTTACCTCAAATCAATGACAACAATATACCCTTTTTCAAACATTAATATTTTATGAAACACAAAACTTCAACACGCCGTCAAAAAGCCGATACGGTTCTCGTGGATCATCGAAACATTGTCGGGATTGATATTGGAAAACGAAAACATGCGGCCACCGCGATTTCACTGAAAGGTGCGGTACTGGCAAGCCTGAATGTTTTTGAAAACAATAAAGCCGGGGTCGATTTATTGGAACGAGAAGTTCTGATTCCCGCAACCGGACGAAGTAAACCGTTTATCGCGATGGAAGCGACGGGAACTTATTGGAACGCATTGCATGATGAATTGCAACGACGCGGTTATGACGGTGTCGTCCTGAATCCAATTCAAACAAATACTCACGGACAAAAAAAATTCGGAAAACGAAAACAGACAAGATTGATTCGGAAGTGATTGCGCGAACCATTCTTGCGGGGGAACTCGTACCCAATGAAGCGATCTACGAATTGCGGCTTCTTGTACGACATCGTTGGCGGTTGATGCGTGTTCTCGGAATGATTTTACGCTATGCAATCAGTCTCGTAGATCGAATCTTTCCGGAATACGAAGGAATCTTTTGCAACCCCTTTCTGACTTCGGTCAGAACATTGATACGAAAAGTCGGGTTGACACCAAAAGTTCTTGTCGCAAAAAAGGACGAGGTTCGTCATATCTTGGAAACGGCAAGCCGAAAACGAATCTCGAAGGAACTCATCGAAAATCTGTTACGACGGGCGGAGGAATCCATGGGAACAAGACAGGGAAGTGAGGTGGTGAACCGGCAATTACGAATGATTGTTGAGTATTTCGATTTTCTGGAAGGACAAATCGAACAAATCAATGAAGTGTTACGAAAACGAATGAAGGAAATGGATTGTCTCATTCTTTCATTGGGGGTCGGGGCAGAAATAGCGGCTGCCATCTTAGCGGAAAGCGGAAATATTGTACGTTTCCCGGGACCAAGTGAATATGTAGCGTTTTGCGGACTGGACACAAGCGTGAGAGATTCGGGGGATAGTATTCATGGAAGGTCGCACATCAGCAAACGCGGTTCACCGCTCTTGAGATGGGCAATGTATATGACCGCACAAACCGTGGTCAAAAAACATCACGATTTCGCAAGAATTTACAAAAAAAATATCAAAACAAAACAAAAAGGAAAAAGAAAAAAAGGGCATCGTTACGCCATGATTGTTGTTGCACATAAAGTCGCAAGGGTTATCTGGCGACTGATAAAAGACAAACGTAATTTCGAAAAAAAAACGCCAAAACGTCAATCATAATATCCGTATCAAAAAACAAAACCGCAGGTTTTGTTTGAACCCTGTTGACTCTGTTAATAGTCGGCTATAAAAATCAAGAAGTTAAGAGAAAGAAACTTGAAAAATCTGCAATACATTTTAATTGCTATTTTACACACCCTGCCGTTAGGGACGACCTATTAGTAGAAAAACTAACGATTACAATTATTTCCATTGTAAATCATTCCGAACCGGTTCAGCGGGTTCAGAAGTAAGTTTTTGTATCAGTTCTTTTTCAGCCGGCATCCATTTTTTCGGTAAAACAACAGAAAGTTCGGCGAAAAGATCGCCGGAACCTTCTCTTGAAACAATACCGCAACCACGTACCCGTAATTTTGTCCCGCTACTCGATCCCGCCGGAACAGTCAGTGTTACATTGCCTTTCGGTGTTGGAATATCAATTTTTGCGCCGAAAACCGCTTCTTTGAGTGTAACCGGAATTTTGACATAAAGATGAATGTCTTTACGTTTGAAAAAAGGATGTTCTTCCACGTGAACTGTAATCAAGAGATTTCCGGCTTTACCGCCGAATTGACCGTGATTACCGAGTCCGTTGAGCCGGATTTTTTTACCGTCCGTAATTCCTGCCGGAATTTTTACCGTAACCGTTTCATCATGACCGGCGGGACGACGGATTTTCATATCAACTTTTCCGCCTTCAACTGCCATAACAAACGAGATGGCAAGATTGCGTTCTACATCGGAACCGCGAATTGACCGCCGACCGGCTCCGGCACTGAAAAATTCATCGGGCGATTGGTTATTGCCCAAACCGCCGCCGCCACTAAACATTTTTATAAGATCATCCAGGTTTTCAAAATTGAAATGGTGACTGTTGCCGCGAGATGCTCCTCCGCCCGGCATACCGCCGCCGAAAGACCATTGAAACGGTCCCTGCCCGCCGCCAGAACCCATCTGATCCGGCGAAACACCAAATTGGTCGTAAATCTTTCGTTTTTCAGGGTCTCCTAAAACATCAAAAGCTTCCTGAATTTTTTGGAATTTTTCCTTTGCCCCTTTGGGGTCATTTTGATTCATATCGGGATGGTGTTTTCTTGCCAGTTTCCGATAGGCTTTCTGAATTTCTTCCTGCGTCGCAGTTTTCGGAACTTCCAATGTTTTATAATAGTCGTTGCTCATTTTAGGCTTCATTTGAAAAAAATTATTCATGAAATCAGGGAAAAGTATATCATTTTACACGTTTCCTTCAACCTACCGCTTGCAACATTTCCTGCTGTTCCTGTTGCGGTGTAATCGCAACAAAAGTTAAGAGATTTTTCGATGAATGTTTTTTCCCAATCGTGAGCGTCTTCGGGAGCTTACACGGCGATGATTAAAATTAAAAACACTCAACCGGTACGCTCTTGTTCAAAAAAACCTTCCGCGAAAAGGATCGCCTACCGCTTTACATTTCTTAGCAGCTCTGATAAATTGCTATGCTTAATGATCAACGATAGTAAGATTTGTTGTAACTACTTGATTGATTTTATGTTCTATTGCCGTATTGTTACATTGGTGCGATTAAAATTGATTACTATTGATTACTAAATTTTTCGGAGTTCATGTCAACTCTTATTGAGTCTCCAACCATTAAACGACCACATCGGTCACCGGAATTTACGGTGCAGGACAAGGAAATACGAACAATTCTTTGTCCTCAGATGGCACCGATTCATTTTGCATTGATGCAGGCGGTTTTTGAAAATCACGGTTGTCGTTTCGAGATTTTGCCGGAAGTTGACCGCGATGCTATTGAGGAAGGTTTGCGCTATGTCAACAACGATGTTTGTTACCCCGCCATTGTTGTTGTCGGACAACTCATTCAGGCAATGAAATCTGGCAATTATGATCCTGATCGAACCGCTTTAATGATTTCTCAAACTTGCGGCGGTTGCCGGTCAACAAATTATGCCGCCTTTCTGAAAATCGCCGCCGCTAAAGCAGGATTTCACAATGTACCGGTCATTCCATTCAGTGTTGATATTGCCAACGGTAACACTAAAGGGATTAACGTCAATTTCAAAATGCTGAAAAAAATGTTTCTCGCATTTTTATACGGTGATTTACTGTTGACGCTTTCCAATCGTTGCCGTCCTTATGAAACGGTTCAGGGGTCGGTTAATGCGTTGGTTGAGAGTTGGATTACACGGTTGCGGCGGGAAATACTTGGTAACAAAAAACATCGTGTTGCGGATTTTGCCGCTCCAATCGTCCATGATTTCGATGTCCTGGAACTCAATGAAGAACAAACTCGACCGCGTGTGGGCATTGTCGGGGAAATTCTCGTCAAATATCATCCCGGAGCCAATAATCATTTGGTTGCGTTAATCGAACAGGAAGGCGGTGAAGTTGTTGTTCCGAATACTCTCGATTTTATGTTATACTGTCTGACATCGGATGAACAACGAAAACGGTATTCCCATGTTCCTTTTTTTGCCGGATTGAAGAGTTCAGCCGGAGCGTGGCTTATCGAACGGCAACGGAATAAAGTCCGAAACATTCTCAAAAAAAGTCGTCGCTTTGCCCCGATGGGAACGATTCGTCATCTGATTCGGTTAGCCGAACCGATTGTTTCCACATGCAATCATACCGGCGAGGGTTGGCTGCTGACTGCCGAAATGGTTGAGTTGATTGAAGAACATGTTCCCAATATTGTTTGTGTTCAACCCTTTGGTTGTTTGCCCAATCATGTTACAGGAAAAGGCGTATTAAAGGAATTACGCTCGCGTTACACTCAGGCGAATATCACAACAATCGACTATGATCCCGGTTCAACCGAAGTTAATCAATTAAACCGGATTAAATTGCTCATGGCTGTTGCGTTACGGAATTTTTCAAAATGAAACGAACCGGTCTTGTTGTGTGGAATATTTGTTTTCGCAACATATTTTTGGAGACGTTGGATCGAAGGGAACAATTAAAAAATTCCGTCCCGTAGGAACGCAAAGTTGGTGAAATTTGTATTTGGGTGTCTCTCATAATTCAGAATTTACCGAAAGTTAGCAGCGTGGGCTTACCCAGCGTCCCCCAAAACACGGGATGAACCCCGTCGTTAACTAATTAAAAATTGAATTATTAGAGACGCTCCACTGATGTATCACAAAAATTTTTACCTTATTTTAAAAACCATGAAAAAGATTTTCCATTTCGTAACGGCGTGCGTTATTTTTTGCAACATTTTCATGTTGCCGGTTCAGGCTCAGAATCAGGCACTGAATCAGAATCAGAAGCCAGCGTTTCCGTTGCCGGTTGTTCCTGACGGTCTCGGCTATAACATTCACTTCACCGATGCCAAACCCGGTGAAATGGAAATGCTCGCCGATTCCGGTGCAACAATAATCCGTATGGATTTGTCTTGGGGCGG
>JAIROD010000650.1 GCA_031257725.1 Planctomycetaceae bacterium
TTACCACCCCTAGCCCCTCCGAAGGAGGGGAATAATTCCCCTCCTTCGGAGGGGCTAGGGGTGGTCATTCGGAGGAAACGACTGAATAGTTAAAAAAAAATATTTCACTGATATATTACGGTGAATTTATATTTGGTGTTTTTTCTACTACTACCAACATTTCGTCCCTACGGGACGAGTGTTTTTGATTGACCTCGTTTTCTACCAATATGTTGTCCCTACGGGACAGAAAAAGGAACATTCCCCGCGGCTGAATAGTTACGTAAACATTACTCCTGATTTTGAATAGAGTTAATAAATTCTTTTAATTTGTAACGATGTTCATCGCAATGAGGTGCGGAATGGTAATCATAACCTGAGGGCGGAATATAAAATGTTTTTGGTTCTTGGGCGTTATCAAAAAGGCGTTGTCCCTGAGAAAAAGGAATTACTTGGTCTGATTTACTGTGACTGATAAACACCGGACATGCCGCCATGCCGATCTTTTCAACCGAAGCCAAGCGTTCTCGCAACAAATAATTTGCCGGTAACATCGGAAACAATTTACGTCCCATATCGCCAAGCGAAGTGAATGAACTCTCAACGATCAATCCTTTTGCCCCATCTTTGGCGGCAATATCCACCGCAACACTTCCGCCGAGCGATTGACCGTACACAATTACTTGCTCATGCGAAATTCCGTCACGCGCCGCCAACCAATCCCTTGCGGCACGCCCATCATCAAGAATACCTTTTGCGGTTGGTTTACCCTCGCTTTTCCCGTAACCGGCATAATCAAAAATCAATATATTGCAACGCAAATCAATACTCAATTGCAACGCCAAATCAACCAGATGCGATATGTTTTCTGCATTACCGTGACAATACAAAATAGAACCTTGTACGGTGTCCTCCCGATGATCCGAATGATTAAAATGATCCGTGATAACTTTCCGAACTTTTTGATACTCAAAATATTGACCGACCAATACCTGATTTTTTGTGTTTCGAAAACTAACTTCTGTCGAAACATCATTCATCCTATTTATTGAATGCCAATGACCTTGGGGATATTTTGTCGGATGAAATGTCAGTTTGCCTGCAATAAAATCCGCCTGACAACCAACAAAATAAATCAAGACCAACAAACAACCTAAGAAAAAATAAAACATTCGATACCCTTTTTTCTTTTTCATAACTCAAATATCTCCAACTGTTCTTTCCAAAAAAAATTGAACCGAATTTTTTTGTATACTCATTACACTTTAATTTTCGGTTTTTGAGAAATACACAGGATACGTTTTGTCCTTAAAAACAGAGACTATCCAGCAATCATTTCAAAAAACCAAACCGAAATTTCAAGTGAAAAAAGTATACGTAGGTAATACGTAAAGGACAACCAAAGAATGATAACTATCGACAATATTTACGTCAAGACGGATTTTAAAGTAAGAATGGCGGTCTTTCGCATCAGGTAGGCGACTTTTCGCCGAAAGGTCGCAACGGTTGATCTGGTTTCCCCATTTCCATCCCGCACACAGGGGCAAGTCGGCGAGTACACCGACGCAACCGCCCGGCGGTCGGTTGCCTACCGCGACTGAATAGTTACAGTCGAACAACGCGGGGCAAGCCCACGCCGTTAACTTTCGGTAAAGTCTAAATGATGAGAGATTCCCGGATAATAAGGTTTTATATTTTGGGAAAATTCCACTGAAAAATTACAAAAATTATTATCCTTTTTTAACATTTGTAC
Organism: Planctomycetaceae bacterium; assembly: GCA_031257725.1. GTDB lineage: Bacteria > Planctomycetota > Planctomycetia > Pirellulales > Thermoguttaceae > WRKP01. The sequence goes on from JAIROD010000650.1 coordinate 1,733, forward strand.
ACAAAAGTTGTCGGGCATTTTGTGATGTTGTTTTAGCGATTGATTCGAGCGTGGTTGCGCGAAGTTCGGCAAGACGAAGTGCCACCATCACCGCCATCGTCGGTTCATTCCGTTTGAGTTTACCCCGAAACGGGTGAGGCGGCATGTAGGGCGAATCCGTTTCGATAAGTAATCGGTCAATCGGTACCATTTGGGCTGATTCCCGCAAAGGAGAAAATTTAGCGTTTCGATAAGTTACCGATCCGGCAAAACTGAGATAAAAACCAAGTTCAATACATTCCGCCGCCTGTTCCGGTTCACCGCTGAACGCATGAATGATTCCGGTTAATCCTTGTTCCTTAACCGCCTGCCGGAGAATCGGAAGCATATCATCCCATGCGTCACGGCAATGAATTTGAATAGGTTTTGCCGTTTGCACCGCTAAATCAATATGCCGCCATAAAGCGTTGATTTGTTGTTCAATCGGCGTGTGATCCCAATACCGGTCAAGACCCGTTTCGCCAATAACTGCAACAGAATCACTATGAGCCAATTCTGTAATTATTTTCCAATCGTTATCGGCGGCGTTGACCACGTAATTGGGATGAATTGCGGCAGCCGCGTGAAAAATCGGCGACCGCTTGGCGAGTTCCGCGCAACAAATGCTCGATTGTGCGTCAATTCCCGCCAATAAAACGCCGGTCATTTCAATGGGTTGACTTATGGGTTCGTCGGGAACAACCGGCAATGTTCCCGATTCAATACGCCGAATCACCGCTTCACGATCCGGTGAAAACTGCTCCAGATCAAGATGAGCATGAGTATCGAATATTGTAATCATCGGAATAGGCAATAGCTCAGTGGAATTTTTGTGTAACGGTCTATTAACACGAAATACACGAAATTTCGTGGAACACACAAAAATTAGTAATATATCAGTGGAATATTTTTTTTTAACTAGTCAGTCGTTTCCTCCGAATGACCACCCCTAGCCCCTCCGAAGGTGGGGAATTATTCCCCTCCTTCGGAGGGGCTAGGGGTGGTCAAAAATAAACTTCAATCTCCGAAAAATTCCACTGATATATTACAAAAATTATACGAAAAGGACAAGAGAAATCTTTGTTGTATTTTTCTTGTTATTTCGTGTATTTTGTGTATTTCGTGTTAAAAAGGTTAAAACAAAAAAGACAATGACATTTTCGTTTGGTTGTTAACGACGGGGTTGCCTACCGATTGACATTACTCTGTTTTGTTATTAAACTTACCGATGTTTATTATCTGTATTGTTCCTCATAAAAAGTACAAGGAAAACTAAAATGACCAAAAAAGAAATTGTTCGCCGTATTGCCGATTCGCTTGATTTATCTCACAGAAAAACGAGAGAGATTGTTCAAAGTACCTTCGATGCCGTTGTCGAAACCATTATCGAAGATGGTCGGATTGAACTCCGTAATTTCGGCGTTTTTGAAGTCAAAAAACGCGCCGCACGAAAAGCTCATAACCCTAAAACCGGTGAAGCGGTCAATGTTCCGGCAAAATACGTTGTTACCTTCAGACCCGGAAAAGTTATGGAAGAACGTGTTGCCAAATTCGCCAAAAAAAAGAAACGATAAACCGGTCATGTGGAAATTGGGGTTGAAAGATTCGCCAAAAGGTCTTCAATTTGTTTTTCTTCTTCTTCGGAAAATTCGGTTCGTTCTGAATTGTCGGAGTCGTGAGGAGTAACCAGTTGGAGCGGCGGTAAATCAAGCGTGGCGGCTTCGACGGGAGCTTCGGATATTTCCATTTCCGTTTCCGTTCCAACATCGTTGTCAAGCGGTAAAGATTCAGGAAGAACCGATATATCGGGAAGACTTGGAACGGTTAATTCGGAAATTTCCGAAACTGATTCCATGTTCAACTCCGGTTCGGCGAATTGATTTGCCTCTTTATTTTCTTCAGACAGATTCAATGTTTCTGCCAATGAATCCGGAGTTTCGGTAAGCGGTTCCGGTGTTTCAGCAAGCGATTCCGATGTCTCACGAACAATTGCCGGTTCTGAAATTTCCGGCAATTGCGGAGATTCCACAACCGGTTCCGAAATTTGTTCAATCATCGGTTCTTTCGTAACAGAAGGAATGACCGGTTCTGAAAGACTCACGGCAGATTCTGTCGGGATACTTTGTTGCTGAAAGATACGAAAATCAGGAGTTTTTTCTTTATCCACAATTCCGATTTTTTGAGCAGTCTCGAAAAATCGGGAGACAACCTGAAATGCTTCACCAAACATTTCTGTCATTGATTCGTAAAGATGTTTATTTTCATTCTGGTTGGCGGTAATTTGTTCGCCTTCCATTTTTATTTCGTTAATCAGCGTTTGAATCATTTCCAAACCTTGTTGGGCGGAATTGATTTCCTGTTGAATCGTGTTGGTTTCGCCGGTAATTTCCGCTAACAAACCGGAAAAACCGTCAATTTTTTGATTCAACATTTCGACTTTTGAAGTCAACGGTGTCATTTTCGATTTAAGAAGAACAATCCGCTCTTCAACAGCAACAATTTTTTCAACAAGATCACTCATTTTTTGTTCAAAATGTGTAAAGGGTTAAAAGGTAAGTGTTTATTTGTAATATAGTCAGTGGAATTATTGGTTTTCAATCTTAACCCCGTTAGGAGTGTGATGAGCATAACTGTGGCGGAGCGCGGCGCAATCCTATTTCTCGCACTCAGATTATTTTTCTCTATTTTATCCAAGTTTCCTGTTTTTTTCAATAAGTCCCCTTTGTCCGGGAGCGTTTTCCGTTTATGTGTGACGGTCAATGGTAACTGTAATTCTTTCGCTCTGAGAGGACAGTAGAATAATTGAGAGTTGAAAACTGAAAACGGATAGTTGATGTATCGCAAGCGGAATTATTGATGTGTGGGTTGTAATCCGCTTGCAACACTCTTCACTAATCTATTGCCCTTACAGGCAGCAAAAGTATCTACACATTTTTTTCCCAGCGTTCACCGTGTGGTTTGTTAAAATAGATAAAAATTTTTTGATTGTTTGGAATTTGGGAACACTCACACCCGATGGCAGACGTTTTAAAACGTAATATTTCAGTGGAATTTGCAAAGCAAGTTTATACAAACCTTATTTCCACCTTATTTTCTTAACCATTATTTAAAACAACCTTAGTAGCATGAACATAATAAAAAACCAACCTTATTACCTTATTGTTCCTTTTTTTAATAAGGTTGGTTGTAGGAAACCATTTTGGCTACTAAGGTTGTTTTGTTTGAAAATAAGGTAAAAATAAGGTTGGTTAAAGCAATCCAATACGTTTTCGCAAATTCCACTGATATATTACGATTTTTCGATATGTTGGCAGCAAACGATGTCGATTAAAAATACCCTCATGTTGGGGACAACCTATTGATAGAAAACAACGCAATAGGACATCTCTCATAATTCAATTTTTTATTTTCAATCAATTCGTTAACGCCGGAGGTTATCCCGTGTTTTTAGTTAACGGGGGGGATTACCCCGTGTTTGGGATTAAGTCTAACAACGCGGGGCAGGCTCACACCGTTAACTTTCGGTAAATTCTGAATTATGAGAAATTCTTCGTTGTGAGTTTGTTCCCCTTCCAAGCGGGTTATCGTTCAACATTTACTGCTCAGCAATGTCTTCTCAATCATCATCATCTTCTTCCCAATCGTTTAAGTCGCAAGAATTTCTCAATCGTCCATTGCGTTTTCTGTTAATTTTGAGCAGTGTATTCCTTTTTGCGTTTTACGTTTGGTCGGCAGCGGAAGCACGTAAAACAACTTCAAACCGTGTTGTCGATTGGTTGCCTAAAGAAACTGAAGAACTTGAAATTTTTTATCATCGGTATTATCAACATTTTTCGGAAGGTGAACTTTTGATGGTTTCATGGTCGGGTTGCGATGTGGACGACAATCGCTTGGATTCAGTTGCCGCACAATTGCTTACACCGTTTGATAATAATCGTCCAGCCTATTTTGAACGTGTTTTTACCACACGTTCTCTGTTTCAGGAATTGTCCGATGAACCGTTGGAACTTAAACCGCCGGAAATTCGGTTACGCCTTACCGGTTGGTTGATCGGACACAATGGAAAAGACGCTTGTCTGATTGCGTTGATTTCCAAAACCGGCGGAAAGAATCGGGCTGCCGCGATTGAAACGGTTTTCACCACCGTTGAAAAAATAACCGGTTTACCGCGTTCCGATATTTATGTTGCCGGTCCGAGCATTGACAGTGTTGCGATTGACCATATTTCGAAAAAAGCACAAAGAACATTGTTACCGTTTTTTCTGTTGTTTTGTCTGGCGTTACTTTTTTGTTGTTTACGAAATTTTTTTGCAGCGTTAATTGTGTTCATCACGGCGCAGATGAATGAAGAACTTGGCGGCACGCTTCTTTATTGGTGCGGGGCTCATGTCGATTCGATTTCCATGTTGATCTCGTCCCTCATTTATGTTTTAACCATCTCCGGCGGCGTTCATCTTATCAACTATTATCGTGAAACTCTTAACGAAATTCCTCCGGACAAGCAAAAAAATGTTCCATGGTTAACTGTGAAAAAAGCGGCGTTACCGTGTTCGCTTGCGGTGATCACCACCATTCTGGGAATGGGATCGCTGGCAGTGAGTAAGATGGTTCCGATTCAGACATTCGGAATTTACGCTTCAATAACTCTCGCTCTGGGAACTCTCTGGCTTTTTCTCTTCACAACAACAATTCTCCAACAATTTCCGATCCGCCGTTGGTACCGAACCGGTCATTCGGAACACCATAATTCGGAACACAATAATTCAGAACACTATAATTCGGGACACAATAATTCGGGACACAAAATTTTGGAACACAAGATTTCCGAAACATCGGCAAAACACGGTTGTGAATATTTTGGATTCTGGATTTTTCAATTTCGGAATATTATTACGTTGCTTGCATTTTTTCTTATGATTGGTCTTGCGGTTGG
>JAIROD010000715.1 GCA_031257725.1 Planctomycetaceae bacterium
AGGTAATAAGGTTGATTGTAGGGAGTCCTTTGGGCTACTAAGGTTGTTTTGTTTGAAAAATAAGGTGAAAATAAGGTTTGTATAAACTTGCTTTGAAAATTCCACTGATATATTACGAAATATTACAAACTGTGTGAATATTATTTTTTCGCGACCTTTCGCGTTTAAAATAGACATTTACAAATCAGAATCTGGCGAAGGTTTGCGGTTCGTAATTATCGGGCGGTTCCCATAAGTTTAGGAGTTTCGTAATCGTTTGTTTTCGTTCTTCAGGAAGAATCATGCCGAAACCTCGATATTCCATCTCTAACGTAATTCGTTTCAGAATAGCAGCATCAACTTTGGGTGTTTCCCGACCCTCCGCATCCGGCGAGTATAACGAAAGCAACATTTTCAATATCGTTTCCGCTTCAGGCGTCATCGGCGACCAGCCCGGAAATTTGTAATTCCAATAAAGATCCCAAACCCGAACCACCGCATCCTCACAACCTGTTACAAAACGCCGCCCCGTTATATCCAACGCCAACGCCAGAACCGGTGACGGATGCCCCTCAATCACCCGTTGAATCGAACGATCCCGAATCGCTTCAAGCCGAATTTTTGTATCTTTGGCGCAAGAAAGAAAAAATCGGTCATCCGCTAATAATTCAAGCCCTGTTATATCGCCAAAATGTCCGAGAAGTTCAAATTCCATTTTGTTGTCGCGGAGATTCCAAACAACAATCCGACCCTCGCGATCCGCCGAAACCAGTCTGCTCAAATCTGTTGACAACACCGCTGCTGTAACCGGTGATTTGTGAACTTTAACAGTCCGAACCGGTTCTTCACTCCCCAACTTCCAAACCGTAACAAAATGATCGTCGCCGCCGGTAACCAAATACCGACCGTTACGGTTAAAACGAATCGAATTAACGCTGCCGGAATGAGCAAGAAATCGCCCCTTGATTTCGTCAGTCAACACGTCCCAAAGTACCACCGAACCGGTTCCGTTGGCAATCGCAACAAGCCTGCCGTGAGGATTCAACGTAATTTTTGTAAGCGATTTAATCTTTTCGTCGAATCGGCGAACACATTGACCCGAACTAATGTTCCAAACCCGAACCGTCATATCCCAACTTCCCGAAACAAGAAATTTTGCGTCCATCGTCATCTCAACACTTCGCACCCAATCAAAATGTCCTTCAAGAACTCCCGTACATTTTTGTTCCGTAAGATTCCAAATTCGGATAGTGGTATCACGTCCGGCTGACGCCATCAAATTACCGTCCAGTGATAAGGATATTGCGGAAACCGTATCATGATGTCCGGCAAAAGTATGCGTGCATAAAACGTCTTCCAACGAATCCCGAATCGTATGCCGTTTCAATAAATCCCAAACGCCTTCCGTCTCCAATGATTTTCGTACCGCTTCCCACCCCGCAAGTGAACGGGCTTTTTTAACCGTTTGAATTGCAGTATCAAAATTCAACTCATTAAGATTTTGCCGAATGGCTTCACAATACTGATTCATTGCCGATTGTTGACGTCCGACTTCTTCCGCGCTGGTAATATGGGAAAGCAACAACGGCGCACGATAAACGGTTTTGTTTTCGCACAAAATAGAAATATCCCACAACCGAAGCGAACCGCCCGCAATTAACGATAACGCAAATTGATTGTTGGAACCAAAATGAACCGCGTCAACCGCTCCGCCAAGCGATGTAAAAGTTCGGAGACAACGTCCCGACGGAAGTTCCCAAAGCCGCATCGTACGGTCAGATCCGCCGGAAAGCGCAAAACGTCCGTCCGAACTAAACGTCAACGCCGTAACAATATCCTCATGACCGAATAAATCTCCAACTTTCTTTTTTGTTTCTTTATCGAAAAGATCAACTCTATTGTCCTTGATTTCACCAACCCACAGAATGTCAGACCGCGTAATTAATTCCCGTGACGAATGTCCTTCTTTTCGACCGAAATAACGTTTCCAACCAATAAGCCGAAAACAGGCGTTTGCCGGAACCTGCCCCACTCGTTTCAATAAAACCGTTCCTTGTTTTTCACTGCGAACAAGTTCCCAAAGCAAATCTTCGCTTAATGCAATCCGGTCAGGATATTGTTGTTTCCGTTCTTCTTTCGGCGGCTTGAATGTGTTACAAATCCGTCCGGCGTTTGTTTCCCGCAAATCAAACATTTGCTCATTATTCGGTAATAAAATATAATCGCCGCGATCATCAATCATTATTTCGTCTTCCATTCCGCGTGCCAATGTTATTCGTTCCAGACATCGGGCATTTTTAGAAACGATTTTTTCTGCCGCCCGTAACGCACGGCGGATTTCCTCTCGCGGTTCCAATGTCATCGCATTTTCAAACGCATCAATCGCCGAAGGCGGATTACCGCGTTCACGTTGCGTTAATCCGAGTGCGTACAACGCACCGGATGATTGCGGACGCGTTTTGACCAGCGTTTCAATCCGTTCCACCGCCGCCGTATCGGTTAATCGGGCAGTTCGCCATGCGAGTATTGTTTGATTGTAAGTTACTTCGGGATGCCAAGGCTGTAACGCCGTTGCCTGATCAAGTAATTGAGCGGCTTCCGCCGGTTTGTCAAGGTCAAGCATCGAAGCCGCCCTATTATTGATACTTTCCGGCGTCCAAGTCGCACTCGCCGGACGTGTTCGCGGAAAATCCACTCCGGAAATCTCCCGATAAATTTTCGTCAACTCATCCGCAATCCACGCCATCGAATCCGGACGCTTTTTCGGTTCTTCTTCAAAACAACGAAACATTAATTCAATAACCGGCTGCGGCATTTTAAGACTGTTACCGTTATTATTGCTGTTACTTTTTTGATCCGTTTTATCCGGCATCTCCTGAAGATAAAGTTCAAACACTTTACGGGCAGTCTGTCCGCCTCTTTTACACGGCGGTCGTCCGTGAAACATCGACAGAACACTCACCCCCCATGACCAAATATCAGATTGAAGCGTAATTTTCGGCATCTTGTCAAATTCTTGCCGTTGCGCAAACATGAACGATTGATACTGTTCCGGCGAACAATATCCCGGTGTCATTCCGCCTGCTCCCATTTCCAAAACACTAATATTTCCATGATCTTTCTGTTTCCATTTCCGGCTGTCCTGAAGTTCGGCAATTCCCTGAGACAATCCAAAATCGGTAACTTTTGCCGTTTGACCCGCCATCATCACATTGGCCGGCTTCACATCCAAATGAAGCAACTTTTGCCGATGAGCATGTTCCAAGCCCCACGCAAATTGCGTTGCAATATTCAGAATCCGAAGCAACGCCGCTTCAGAACCGCCTTCATAAAGTCGTCCGTCACGAATCCAGTCACGCAAACTGCCGTCCGGTACAAATTCGGCAAAAAGACGCGGAATATTCGAAATACGCCGGACAAGATAGCACGTAACAATATTCGGATGCAAACCAAGTTCAATCCACGTCTGCGCTTCCTTTTCGTAACTTTGTTTGCCGTTTTCCGTTTGAAATACCTGCGGCTTAGGACTTTTAACCGCAAGGTCTCGATCCCATTCGCGGTGATAAACCCGATGAACAACACCCACTCCGCCTTCAGCAAACGGAATATCCGGTGCAATCGGTTTCACTTCATAAACGCCAAGTATAACATCGCCAACATTCCAGATACCCGATTCCGGTGAAAATCGTTTTTCAAATTTCGGATCAGGAATTTGTTGCCGGAATTCTTCCTGAACGGTTTTATTAGGATCAGGTTGGAGTTCAAAACCGGAATCATCCTCATGACGGGAGTATTGGATAGGTTGTCGCGATTGATACGGTTTCAACGTGAAAACATTACGGCAACGCTTGCAACTCGCCGTTTTACCGACTAATGAATCGTCAAGAGTGTATTCCTGAGAACAGTGAGGACAAACCGCCTTAAACATAGGTAGAACTTGGCAAAACAATAATCAAATAATCAAAATCAATAAACAATATACTCGTTACACCGGAAAATTAAAACTACTCCTAAAAAAATCTCTCTTTATCTTTACAGTCCGACAATCGTAATGGTTTTGCCGTCCACTGTTTGCTTCTTCATAAAGATTTTATCGTCCCACCCAACGGTGGGGCGGCGGTCGAAAATCGCAAGCCAACCTTCGTTGCAACCGTAAATATCCAGATAACGGGCTGTTTGTTCAAGACCCTTTTCAAGATATTTGTCTCCGTAACGGATTTTGAGTTCGAGCGGATATTTGTGTCCGTCATAAACCAGACAAAGATCAAGCCGCCCCGAACCAGC
>JAIROD010000718.1 GCA_031257725.1 Planctomycetaceae bacterium
AATTAATAAATTAATAGTTAACGACGGGGTTTACCCCGTGTTTTAGGGTTAAGTTGAACAACGCGGGGCAAGCCCACGCCGTTAACTTTCGGTAAATTCCGAATTATTAGAGGTTCCCAATAATTCCGTAAACATGTTCTAAACGTTTCGGTAAATAGTACGCTTGCGAACTATTAACGATTCACTATTAACTATTAACTATTAACTATTAACTCTATCCGAATCTTCCGGTGATGTAGGCTTCGGTTTGGGGATTGGAGGGGTTGGTAAAAATGGTGTTCGTATCGTTATACTCCACCAACTCGCCAAGACAAAAAAACGCCGTGCGATCACTAATTCGTGCGGCTTGCTGCATGTTGTGGGTTACGATAACAACAGTGTATTGTTCTTTAAGCGCAACAATAAGTTCTTCAATTTTGCCCGACGCAATGGGATCAAGCGCACTACACGGTTCATCCATAAGCAGTATATGCGGTTGTGTTGCCAACGCGCGGGCAATACAAAGCCGTTGCTGTTGACCGCCGGAAAGTGCCAACGCCGATTTCGAAAGAACATCCCTCACCTCCTCCCACAATGCCGCCCGTTTCAAACAATGTTCCACAATCTCATTAAGTTTGGTACGATTCCTGATTCCCTGCAACCGCGGACCATAAACAATATTATCAAAAATACTTTTCGGAAATGGATTCGGACGCTGAAATACCATCCCGACATGCCGTCTCAGTTGAACAAGATCAGTCCGTTTATCGTACACTTCATTGCCGTCAACAGTCAACCGCCCTTCAATCCGTGTATTGGGAATCAAATCGTTCATCCGGTTAATACTCCGCAAAAATGAACTCTTACCGCAACCGCTCGGTCCGATAATTGCCGTAACTCCCCCAGTTTCAATATTCATCGAAACGCGGTTCACCGCAAGTTTATTACCGTAATAAAGTGAAAAATTTTCAGAACGAATAATTTCCATCTTTTAACTTTGTAAATAATTATGTATTTTTATTAACCGCAAAAAACACCGAATTCACTGTAACGGTCTATTTTTATTTTAATTTTTTGTAATTATTCAGTGGAACAGTTGTTTTTGCAACATGCGATTATTTGCCTTCATTAACGGCGGGGGGTACCCCGCGATTGTTAACGACCAAACCAAAAATATTACAATTTTTCCGATGATTGAACCGCCTGTTATCCTCGTAATTGTGCGGAAATTCGGGCGCGTAACAGCATTGCCGTCATGTTTAATAATAAAACGAAAAGTATTAATGTTGCGACTAAGCCGAATTGGTTGTACGGAACCAGTTCGGCAAGCCGGTCACCGACCGCCATATCGTATGCGGCGTAAGACAATACCGGTGTTGGCTGGAATAAAATGTTTGAACCGGCAACAAAACCGCCCGATGCCACCGCACACGTAAACAACAACGGCGCCGTTTCACCGGCGGCACGGCTGATACCGAGAATGGTTCCGGTTAAAATTCCCGGTAACGCCGCAGGGAAAGTTACGGAAATAAATATCCGCACGGAACCGGCGCCAAGTCCGGCGGCGGCTTCTCGGTATGTTTGCGGAACAGAACGAATTGCTTCTTCGGACGTGCGAATCACCACCGGTAAAATCAGTAACGCCAGTGTTATCGTTCCGGCAAGAAGACAAGGTTTTCCGGTAATAAATTCAACAATAACGGCAAGTCCGAAAAGTCCGAACACAATACTCGGAACGCCCGCCAATGTACTGATACAAAGCCGTAACAATTTTGTAATCCGATTATCTTTTGCCGTTTCAGCAAGATACGCCGCTGTAAGAACGCCCAACGGTAACGCAAGTAAAATCGAAAATAATGAAATTAATATCGTTCCCAAAAGTTCGGGTCCGATTCCGCCCATATAATGTCCCGCTGTTGCGGAATCCATAAAATATTGAACGTAAAATGTCCAACGCGGACGGAGCATTTTGTCCGAATTTTGTTCAAGATTATGGAACAACGTTTGAATATCGTTTGCGACGGATGTTTCCGCGAAAAACAATGTCCGGTCAATCACTGTTTTTTCACGCGGTAATATATTGCCGTTGGCATCGGATTGCTGTTTCCAAACGGTTGCCCATCGGAGTTGTTTCAAAAATTTTTGTGCTGTTGACCAGTGAGCCGGACCGTAACGAACTTCCGGCGGCAAATGTTCCAAACCTTCACGCTTTTCCGGTCCAAGAATACAACCGGTTCCTTCAACTCCGGTAATAAGTGTCCGAATTTGTTTGAATGCCGTTGAATAGGTTAGGTCGGGATCAATGGTTGTCGGTTGATTACGAAGCGATAAGTCCGCATTTTTCGCCGTCTCATAATATTCGTGCGCTAACCGGAATATCGGTTCCGTTTTATCGGGACAAAGATTTTCAAGTTTTTCAAACTGCATCTGCAATTCTTTTTGAGAACCGGCGTTACATAAGTTTTGGAAAACACGGTTCAACCGCCGATTTTTTGTTTCACGTCCCAGACTGCCCGCTTCGGCAATCCAATTGTCCGGCGCAAGCCATGAAAGATTTTTTAACTGCCGGTAAACTGTTTGACGCAATTCGGAACATTCACGAAACTCCTGTTGAATCATCCGGTGATCGCCGCGCTGAAAACGTTCCCAAAGAAAAAGACGATGCTCAACTGTTTCCTGAAAAACAACCGCTTCCGCTCCCGCTCTGAAAATCGGAACAATAATAATTCCCAACGCAAAAAATAACACGGTTATCGAAAAATAAGCAAGGAAGGTAAATCCCTTGTCAAAAAGAAAACGAAAATATCTTCCGGTACGGAAAATATATTTTCCCGTTAAAAAATCGAACAGAAACGAGATATTCGGAAATTTTCCAAAAGTTACGTTTTTTTGGTTTTTGTTTCGGCTTATCATCAATTCCGTCAACAAATTCATAACAAAAGTAAAAAGCAGGAGGATCAGACCGACAGTGAACAATGCGCTGCGGTGTAACGAATCGGCGGGAGCTTCGCCGATGTCTCCGGCAATGGTGGCGGTCATCGTTCGGACAGCGTCGCCGAGACCGCTGATAACCTGATCAACCCGATACCATGCCGACGGCATATTCGCGGCGTTGCCGGCTGCCATCCAAACAACCATTGTTTCACCAACAGCACGCATTGTTCCAAGAATGATTGCAGCGGCAATACCGCTCCACGATGCCGGTATGACCACGTTCAAAATTGTTTCAGCGCGAGTTGCGCCCAAAGAATACGACGCTTCACGGAGTTCACGTCCAATACCGGAAATAGCGTCTTCGGCAACACTGACAATTGTCGGAACAGCCATAACAGCAAGAATGATCGCGGCGTTCAAGGCGTTGGTTCCCGAAGTGAAACCGAAAAATTCCTGAAGCCATGGCGCAACAATTTTAATCGCAAAAAATCCAAACGCCACCGAAGGAATCGCGGCAAGAAGTTCGATTACCGGTTTGAACAATTGACGAACGGAAAACGGAACAAAATCGCTAAGAACAATCGCCGACAAAATGCCAACAGGAACCGCCAAAAGCATAGAAAAAAACGTAACAACCAGTGAACCGTAAAACAAACTGAGCATTCCGAAAACCGGCGGATCGGCGTTGGGAAACCATTGACGCGAGGTGAATGCTTCAACGAGACGACCAAGACCGCCGGAAATCAAAAACGGCAGACTACGGTAAAGAATAAAAACAAAAAGCGCAACGACAACAATCAGAACAAAATCCGCTGTTCGTACAAAAAACTGAAATGCAATAAATTTCCAAATCGTTTTCAAGGGCGTAAATGTTTTAATAATTAAAAAAAAATAATAAGATGTTTTTTGCCAATTCCGTTGGAAAAAAAGAAAAACACGGAAAATTCATTTCGCAGAATTGTACCGCTGAATTGTTAAGAAATTGCTAAGAAATTATTAAGATTGTGTTAATATTTGATTAAGATTTGATTAAGATGTCAAATTCATATTAGGAACTCATGTTACGCATTGGTTTGATTTAACGCCGTAGGCATGGGAGCGTTTGGCGTTTTGAGGCGATGTTCTCCCCACTCCCATTGGAGGTTGCCGATCAATCCTTCGCCCTGAAAGGGCAATTGATTAATAGATTAGTGGAGACCGGAAAGTGTTGCAAACGGGTCTTGAACTGTGATTTATTTGATTTTGTGATTGACTATGATTTTCTTAATTTTTTTAATCATAGTCTTCATTCAATCATTAAAATCATATACCGCAAACGGCATGATATGGGTTGTTTTAGGAACGCAGTCGTCCCGACTGCATAAAACGACGAAACGCTATTTTATTGTTGCGGGCGAGACGCCCGCGTTCCTAGAAACCATTACCCGCCGCGTTGCGGCGGGCTGGCTTGTGTTGCCCTTTCAGGGCGAAAGAATAACCGTTACCTTTGACCGTCACCCCAAAATGGAAAACATTCCCGTTTCCCGCCAGCAATCAGTTTCCAAACCAATCAGAAAACACAAAATGACCCAATCGAATCCGATTCACTGTTGCCTATCGGCAACGCAACCTTTCGGTTACCTACGATGTTCACCTACGGCACTCACCTACGGTCGTCTATCCCCAATCTACCTAATTTAACAACCAGCCTCTGAACGCCGGGGGAATAATTATAAATTGCTCTTGCGTCAAAGAAGAAATTTTGTCATTATATGCAACCATTTTTAGGCGGTTGACGTTTTCACACGGTTCCGCTGAAACCAATAAACTTGATACATT
>JAIROD010000762.1 GCA_031257725.1 Planctomycetaceae bacterium
TGTAATATTGCTACGGAATCATTCGGACTCTTTAAGTTGTGTTTTCGCGGAATAACAAGGTTGTCGTGAGGAAAAATTCCGGCAACAAAACCGGCGGGTTCTGAAAAATGCGGAACAATTTTTATGACGGAATCTTCAAAATAAGAAGTTGCAAAAATTCTGTTTTTTGACATCACCGCATGGCGAACTCCTTTCAGACCAACAGGAATTTTCATTCGCATCGGCAATGATTTATCAGGATGTTCCGGCAAGGCGGGCGATTCCATTTTCCGACCGGAATAATTGTTAAGCATTGTAACAAAATGAGTCAAATTGAGGAGCAGAATATCGCAACTTCCGGCAGCGGCAAGAACCAGAAAACGATTGTCGTCGGAAACGGAAAGTCCCCAAGGATTAGCGGAACCAATGGCGTAATCATCCAACCGATACGAAGTTACAAGATTACGGCGGACGGCATCGACAACAAAAAGAATATTTTCGTTCATCCAACCGCCCGTTACACTGTTAGGCATCTGCTGAAAATGTCCGATACCGCCGGTGATGAAAATATATTGCCCGTCTGAACTTAAAAGGATGTCACGGAGATTGATCGCCCCGACATCAAGACGAATTGTTTCCGTTTGTCCTGTTTTTGTGTCAATAAACCGAATACGTGACGAAATATCAAAGTGGAGTGAAGAATCTTCAGGAATATGTCCGGCAACAATCAATGTTTGACCGTCAGGCGTTATCGTTAAGGCAATGGGTTCACGTCCCGCTTTGAAATGGTTTATTACTTTATTCTGTATTTCATTCTGTATTTCATTCTGTACTTCATTCCGTTCAATAACATCAATCGTTCCGTCAAACCGATTGGCAACATAAATAATCGTTTGCCCGTTCTGTTGAAACACCGCAACATCAGATGGAGAATGACCGACTGCAATGTCCGCTGTTATGTTGAATGATTTTATATCAATAATCAAAAGCCGTCCCTGAGAACCGCCGCCGAGAACCGCAAGATGTTGTTTGTCGGGAAACCATCTCATCCGTTCAGGAATAACGGGCAGAGATAAAAATTCCGGTTTGGTTTCTTTTTCCGTATCGGTTTTTCGGATTTGCCGTGCATCCCGTTCCAGAATATAAAGAAAACCGCCGGACTCGTCAATCACAATGTCCAACGGTCCAAGATATTCGTCCGCATAAACGGTAAACGAAAAAAATAAAACGGAAATAATAATTGTCCGGAAAAAAAAGGAGATGATTTTCATTTTATGTTTGTAGTATCATTAAATTCTTAAAAAATTCTGTTTAACCGTAAAAACTGCCAAAATATACTGTCAACGGGTAGAAATTGGTCGTTTTATTTGAAACCTCATCAGGGTGGGGTATCAAAAGGTAGGCAACCTTTCGCCGAAAGGTTGCGCCGGTTGGTTTATTATTCGAGTTGTACGCGGTTGGTTTTTAATTTCCATCTGCAAACAGGGGCAAGTCGGCTATCGCCGTATTAGTAAAAACCTTTCGGCGAAAGGTCGCCTACCATCGAATGACCAATCTACTGAATAATTACAAAAAAAGGTTAAAACAAAATAGACAATTACCAATTGTAGAACTACATTAACCAATTGTAGGGCTACATTTAACCAATTGTAAGGCTACATTAACCAATTGTAGAACTACATTAACTAATTGTAGGGCTACATTAACCAATTGTAGAACTACATTAACCAATTGTAGGGCTACAAATTACACAATTCTAACGATTTTTTGTAATTATTCAGAGCGATTCTATGGTTTATCATTCGAGTTGTACGCAGTTGGTTTTTAATTTCCATCTGCAAACAGGGGCATTGTCGGCGAGTACGCCGACGCAACCGTGGGTGAAAACCTTTCGGCGAAAGGTTGCCTACCTGTTGATTATTGACCTGATGATAAATAATAGGATCGCTACTCTGAATAATTACAAAAAACGATCACTCATCAAATTCAAGACCGCGTATTTTTGACCGCTTATGCGTAATATGAGTCATTAAGAGAAGTTTTGACGTTTTGGGCAGAGAACCATTCGTTCCAAAGGACGTTTCATTTGGGTAAACCAAGGCTCTTCTTTCGGCGACATCGGTATTACCAGAATAGTGAACAGACCGGCAAGTTTTCCGGCAAGCAAATCGGCAAATACCTGATCACCAACAATGGCGGTTGATTTTTTATTGAAGTTCATTGTCTGAATTGCCGTGCGGCAGCCAAACGGTAACGGTTTCATCGCTGGCGCCACAAACGGCAACTGAACCTGTTCCGCAAAATGGCGAATACGTTCATAATGACCGTTGGAAAGAAGACAAAGACCAATCTCGTTGGCTTTCATCATTTCAAGCCATAATGCTATTTCCTGCGAAATATTTTCTGACCGATAATTTTTTAATGTACAATCGACGTCAAGTAAAAGTGATTTAAGGGCGTGCTGTTGAAGACGCTGCGGCGTCAAATCAAGAACACTGTCAACATAAAGATTCGGTTGAAAATATCGAAACATAGACTTAGATGAATTTCTTTTTCTGAGGGGCTTTTTTAGGATAAAAAACCTGATATACTCTTTTTTTCATTTAATTATTTTAACATATCGGTGCCCTTAGTGTAGTGGTAACACGATAGCTTCCCAAGCTGTAATTGAGGGTTCGATTCCCTTAGGGCACTCTTTAACCAAGTAATCTCTCCAAACAATTGGGGAATCTTTCATAATTCAGAATTGCCGAAAGTTAACGGTGTGGGCTTGCCCCGCGTTGTCAGACTTAACCCCAAAACATAGGGTAAATTCCGTCATTGACTAAAAACACAGGGTACCCCCCGTTGTTAACCCAATTGGTTGAAAAGAAAAAATAATTTTATGAGCATATTAGGAGATTTACGAGTTCTTTATCACATGGCGGTGCGTCCGATTCGCGGTAAAAATCATGCGGAACGGATGAACCATTTTTATAGCGGTCAGGCGGTGGATTACGATAATTTCCGACGACGTTTGTTGCGTGGTCGTGAAGAACTTTGGCAGAAGATGCTCGAATCGGAACCTTATGCCGATACCGTTTGGATGGATATGGGCGGCGGAACCGGTTCAAATCTGCATTTTTTCGGTAACGCCCTTGACCAACTCCGTAAAGTTTATGTGGTTGATCTTGCCGGTTCACTCCTTGAAGTGGCGGATCGCCGGATTGATGACAGCGGTTGGACAAATATCGAAACTGCCCAAGCCGACGCAACAACCTTTGTTCCGGCAGAAGGGTCTGTTGATGCGGTCACCTTTTCTTATTCATTGACCATGATCCCCGATTGGTTCGCCGCAATTGATCATGCGTGGAATGTTTTGAAACCCGGCGGACGAATTGGAGTTGTCGATTTTTATGTTTCGAGAAAATATCCGGCTGCCGGTCACACGAAGCACAGTTGGGCAAAACGAATGTTTTGGCCCAATTGGTTTGCTTACGATAATGTGTTTCCGTCACCGGATCATGTTCCTTATCTACACCGAAAATTTGAACCGGTCTTCTTTGAAGAACAGCTCACACGCCTCCCATGGTTCCCGAATCCATTCTTCAAAATGCCGTATTATCTGTTTATCGGACGGAAACAAAATATTAAAACATAAATTTGATTTAAAGATTATTACCCCATTATCCCTAATGGGCGTTTCTCATCATTCAATTTTTTATTTTCAACCGATTAATTAATAGTTAATAGACCTTTTCCCTAACCCCTTCAACATTTTCCCCAAACCATGAACATTAAACCACCAAGGCGAATAAGTCGCACAAAGACATCGTAACAGACAATCTTTGTGCGCCTTCGTCGCCTTGGTGGTAAAAAAATAAAAGTATAAAGTAAAAGTTCCCTTAGGTAAGTTTTGTCATTTCAAGTGAGAGAAAAGGTCTATTATATGAAATTCTATGTTGCGTTCTTTTTCTTTTGCGTTACCGCAATTTCGGAATCTGCTGAAATTTCGGAAGCGGACACCGTCTTTGCGCAAAAACATTATGCGGCAGCATTGGAGTTGTACAGTGAGGCGAGACAGACTCAAAAAGACGATTGGAAACGGCTAACCATTCAGATTATTCGTTGTTGTCTGGCGCAGGGCGAGACTGAACGGGCAGTTCAGGAATATTTTTTACTTTGCCGTGTTGATCCGACTCCGCCGCTTGAGTGGATTCCATTACCTTGGTTTGTGCCGGTTGAAACGGCAATCGGAATGAGTTTACGTGAAAAAACCGCTGAGGATTGGCTTGATCCGTTGCAGAAGAAACCATCCAATCTTGCGGCAACTCTTCTCGCCGCCGGTACACTCTCTGCAAGTCCCGATCAAACCAAACGGATTCGTGGTTATCAATTACTCCGTGAATTGGAAGCGATCTTAGAAACGCCAATCTCAGAAACTCCAAAATTAGAAACACCAAAATTAGAAACACCAAAATTAAAACCGAAATCGGAAAAAGAAAGATCAAATAAAACATCGAACCCAACATCGGATGTTCAAGAAACTGCGTTTCGGCGTCATATTTCATTGTTAGCAATCGCTTTACGCTGGAAGCAACGGATACCGAAATTGAGAACTCAAACGGAACTAACACCGTTGCGTCGTATTTTGGATCAAATTCCTGAACCGTTTCGAGCGGGACCGCTTTTTTTATTTGGTCAGGCAGCCCGAACGGTTGGCGATCACGAAACGGCGGTTCTCCACTGGATGCGTATTCCTATTCTTTATTCGGAAAATACACCGCTTTCGGTTGAAGCGTTGCGTGAATCGGCGTTATCGCTTGAAAAGTTGGGGCGATTCGATCAAGCAGAACGGTTGCGGCATGAAATGATTGATCTTGAGCGAAAACAACTTGCTCCGTCACGCTGACCAATCATCACAAACCGGAAGCGTTTGCTGTTTGATGGTAACCTACTTGAGGTCACCCGCCCCAAAATAACAAAACACTCCCTCACAAACCAAACTAAACTAAAAAAATTCCACGCTCCCTTGTAAAACATTTACAACCGATTACAATTTGTAATCTCAATTGTTAGGAATTGAGTGATTTTGAATATAGGGTATCTTTAATAATTCAATTTTTTATTTTCAACCTATTAGTTTATTCGTTAATAGTTAACGCTGGTGTTTACCCCATGTTTTGGGGTTAAGTCTAACAATGCGGGGCAAGTCCGCACCGTTAACTTTCGGTAAATTCTGAATTATTAAAGATTCCCTAGAGACAAAATTTTATATTACCCGGTGGTGTAATTGGTAACACAAGGGATTTTGGTTCCCTCATTCAAGGTTCAAGTCCTTGCCGGGTAAATTCAATTCTTTCCAGCGGTTACTGCGCTACGTTTATGCCTGCCAGGATAAATTTTATCCATCTGAACAACCTGCCAGTGAACGCATGGCAAAAACGGAAAAATCAGAAAAAGATTTTTTAATTTTTTTCTCTGAAATAAAAAGATTGTGATTGACATCTCTTTCGGTCTCGTGCAATCTTTTAAACTATCTCAACTGCGATACGTTTGTTTGCCGTTCGTTTGCGGTAACGTTTCGCAATAATTTCAGTGAAACCTTACAAAATAAGGAGATTGACAATGAAAAATGTAGTGATGTGTCTGGTTGGGATTTTGGCGTTTTTCTTTGAAAAATGCCAAATGTTAAAATGGGCAAGACA
>JAIROD010000769.1 GCA_031257725.1 Planctomycetaceae bacterium
CCATGCCGGAAAAAACGGTTTCGTAAACATCCACGCACGGCGTGAAAAAACTTCCTGAAACTGTTGAACTTCCGATTGAGGTACAAAAATCGGAATGGAAATTAAGAGTGCGCCGAGAAAAAAACCATGCTGGTACCGAACTCACAAAAAAGAATCGGACAAATTGTTGTAACTTCGCTCGACTCATGGTATTGTTGAAACGCTTTGAGTGTAGACGCCGGTATTGAATTCTTTAGTGTTTTTTGTCGCGTTTTCCATTTCTGGTCGAATCACTTCCGCTTCAAGCGTTAAAATTAATTTAGGGAGTTTAGGATCATTCGTCTGAACTAAAACATCTTTAGAAATTTTACCGGAAAGATGATCTGTTAATAATCTCAAACGAACAATTCCATCTTTTTTAGGTGGAATCGGCACTTTCGTAAAATCATCAACGGCAACACAAGAACCGCAACCAACCAAAACGTTTTGAATAAGAAGTTCAGCTCCGCCATTATTTTTTATTACAAATTCATGGACGTATTTATTGTCAAT
Organism: Planctomycetaceae bacterium; assembly: GCA_031257725.1. Lineage (GTDB taxonomy): Bacteria > Planctomycetota > Planctomycetia > Pirellulales > Thermoguttaceae > WRKP01. The sequence goes on from JAIROD010000769.1 coordinate 532, forward strand.
ATTTTTTTCAATACGTCCAAAATTATATGATGTAACATCACAAACAACATGAGGCTTCCAGATATAAGTACTCGCTAGTTTTCCATATCGATACAACAGATGACTCCCCGCAACGACAAAGAAAAGTAAAGCAATAATAAAACAAATATTACTAATATGTTTCATTGAATTTTATATTAGTCTGGACAAACACATTCGCCATTTTGACAAACTAAACCGTCTTCGCAATCTGACTCGCCGCCACAGCCATTGCCACAACTGTCACATTGCGCCAAAGATTGAGGCAGTTCTGGTGTTACGGCAAACAAAATAAAACCAAACCCCAAATAAATGAATGTTGCTGATACCAATTGGCATCCCATAGATAATTTTTGATACAAATTATACAACATAATAGTACCCTATTTAAAAGTATTGTTGTTAAAAAATATAAATCACTAAAAACAGATTTAAAATTTCTTTTTTCGGAAAAGAATACCAAAACAGATAAAAATAATTCCTAATATTATAAAGATAATTCGAATCCATGTAGTATTTGTATCATGGACGATTAAAGAATCATCTTGTTTAATTGAAGCTCGCCGATTTACACTAATTTGCTGTGATTTTTCTAAAGTGTTCTTCTCCTCTTGTGTAAGATTAATTTCAAATAATGAATCGCTCAATTCTATACCAATAGCCATCGGTACCACCGCCAAAAATTCTGTTATTTTAAAAGCGTTTTTATCATCACCATTTGAGACTCTATTTTTTAAAATGATATGTTTGGGAATCCACAATTCCGGGGTTATCCGGATGAAATCATCAAACTTATAATCTATAGTATAATGGTCATTATACATCATTGACATAGATGAAATAACGTAATTTTTTTCAGGTAAAACTTTTAGGATAAAACAAAAATTATTTTTCCCCTTTTTTCCTAAAAGACACTCAATAACCTGCTCATTATTTTCCTTCAAATAAGAAATAGTGATAGGAACTTTAGTAGCATCTAAAATATTTTTAAGCAAAGATGGTGCAATAAAATCCACTCCAAATTTTAAAAAATCAAGCTCATCCTGCTCAGATTTTGAAGGAAGACCAACTTGAGCTTTTGAACGATACTGATTGGCAATATCTTTGTCCAAAACAGCGGAAGCAGTAAATTCAATACGGTCCTTTTCTGCTAAATCCAACGGATGAGTTCCTTCAGCATAGGTAGTTACATAATTTCCGTCATTAATATTATAACGAAGTTGCCCTTTGATTGTTTCTGGATTTTTTTGGATATCCTGAAGAATTTCATGTAGCTGTCTATTATCACTAAAAAGAATCTCTTCTTGTCTCACTTTCTTTTCTTTATAATAATAGGAGGTCAAATAGACACGTTCAGTTGCTGTCAGTGTTGCAAAAAGACGTTCTCTTGACTCTTTTTGATATTTTTTATAGGCTTCATCACTACCCACTGGACGCCCTTTACGTTTTCTTTCTTCAATATATTTTTCTCTTGCTTTATTTTCTTTTTCTTCTTTTTCTTTTAAAAGATTTTCTACTGATTTGATTTCTTCGTCTGAAACAGGTTTCAATTCCCTGATAAGATAGGTTACTGTTGCAGTTTTTGCAGAAATAATTTTTGCAAAATTCTTTTCCATCTGTTTGGAAATTTTGATAAATTCCTCACCGTCATCTGCATAAATAGAACAGAAACCAAAAAATAAAAATTGTATAAAAAATACACCGATGAACCAATATTTCCAAAACATTGTTACTTTTCCTTATATATTATTACACAAATTGTTTGCCCTAACAATAAACGAGATTCTCCGATAATTGCGTATAATTGTATATTTTAACAAAAAATTCGCCGATAAGAACAAATAAATGTACAAAATGTACTTTTTTTGTATAAAGTGGAAGTTGTTTATTATCAAAATTTTACAAAAAGTCATATTGGATTCGTTTCACTCTAAATTATTTACTTTATGAACCGTATTAAAACCGCCTTATTATAGTATTCGTCCCAAATATGCATGATTTTGATACAATTTATATTTGTTTTTCGTAATGGGTTAGTTTTTAATAAGTGACGGAGAAAAACATGCACAAACATAGATTTTCGGACGAAAACAACATGTATTTTCTATTTTTTTAACAAGAATTTAGCTGTATTGAAAATTTCAAATTATCCTGAAATATGTGTACAATGATGAATTATTCGGGCTAGACTTTTGCAAAGTTGTGTTTCACATTGTAAATAAAAGCGGTTAAAGCATTGAAAATATCCGATTTTACTATATTATCTGTACTTTCCAAAAAATTTAATCAAAATTCCTTAAAAATCCCTTATTTTTTCAATTTTTACAAAATGATAATCATTTTGGACGTGTACAAAAATATAGTTAAATATATTTTATTCAAAAAAAAACCTGAAAAACCAAAGGGATTTTTTAGTGAAAAAATTTGGAAAGTGCAGTATATTATTAAGTCAAATATTATATTTCTAGAAATTGATATGTTGGAAAATCAAAGGTTTCACAAATACAGTTTTAATAATTTTAATTTATTTTTTTGTTTCGAAATACGTTAAAATTGAAAAGGGGTTGATCATAAATCCTTTTGGTAAAAATAGTTATGAACTTTGCAAAAATCCTGTTAGTGTCTTATACGCTCGAAAATTCAGTTTTCAATAGATATAATTTTGTAAAATTAAAACTATTATGTTTATAAAACCGAAAACTCAAATACAATTAACTTCCTTCTTTGTCCCCCCCTCCAATACATCGGATTTACACTCTCGTGTTATTCGTATGCTATAGCGCAAACAACCTGCCTTTTCGTTACTTCAAGTGATGCTAAACTTTTACAAACATCCTTCTTACATGCACCCTCAAATCCCAAAGCCCAACCTGCATTAACAGACACCCAACCTGCAATACACGCATAACAAGCTGCTCCCATAGTCACAACACCTCCTGCTGTACACGCCAATCCGCAGGCACCAGTAGCTCCTGCATTACCTGCCAACAAAGCCGTAACCCATAAAGTACACTTCAATGAAGTATAGTTACTTTCTTTAACTAAACCATAACGACGAGTAATTTCTATAGTTCGATTAGATGTAAAACAAGATTCGTCTTTATCATCTGAATCTTCACAATTTCCCCAAGGATAGGTGGTAACTTTATCACGGCAAAGAGCCGGATCGGAGTTGTAACCACCAGTTACTAATTCTTCAGTAACCTTCATGTCGCAATATTTTCCTTTGTGACAAGTTTCTATTGCAACCAAGCTTGTTGCAAGAAAATCACTAATCAATAACAATGATAATACATAAATTGACAGTGTAACAAAAGAAAACAATCTAAAGTTTTGGGTTTTATACATTATTAATTACTCCTAAAAAAAATTAAGTGACATTAAGTAAATAAAATATTTTTGAACTAATTGACATCAAAAATATAAGCATCCCATCCGATAACTTTTACTAGTTGTATTTTACAGGACGTGCGATATTTCCCTTTTCGGTCATACAATTCACGCCCCCTAATAGCCTTCCCAACCCTTTTCCGACAATTTCGGTTTGTGAAAATTGATGAAAATAAAAAAATTTATTAGACGGCATGTGCAAACAAAAAGACGTACTGTTTGTGAGTTTTTAATACAAACGTAAATGTCCCTCTATTATTATGTGTCTCCGCAACTTTTTAGGGAATTTTTTTGACGTAAAATGATTGACAGCAAGGGTTAAAAATTTTTTTTGCTGTGAAATATTCAGCAATATTCCGCAACTTTGGTTTTTTTTCACTCCCGTAAAATCAATCATCAATCTCATCGTCTTCAACAGCGATGATAATATTACCGTTTTTATCTTCCAATCCCTTACGTATAGAATTTTACGGTTTGGCTTTCTTTTTTTGATACGCCTTCCACATAGATGTCTTTCTTACGGCAGCACCGGAACAACCAATTTTTGCCGCTAGTTCGTCCGAAGTCCATGATTTCTCGGGATATTTTAGAAACAAAATGGCAATGTGCCAATCGGCACTTACCTGTTTCGTTCCCTTTTCTGGTTTGTGTTTCGAT
>JAIROD010000821.1 GCA_031257725.1 Planctomycetaceae bacterium
CTAATTCCAGCCAAAATTCCTTCTTCTTTCGCCAAACGCCGTCCCCAGAAAAACGCTTCTTCGGAAGTAACTGTTTCAACTTTGTTAATAAGCGACGTGTCAAGATTTTTGGGAATAAATCCCGCCCCTATTCCTTGAATTGCATGAGGACCTGGTCGTCCGCCGGAAAGAACAGGCGAATCGGCAGGCTCCACCGCATAGACCGCAATATCTTTTTTTTGTCCCCGTAAAAATCGTGTTACACCGGTAAATGTGCCGCCGGTTCCAATTCCCGTTAAAAAAATATCAACTTTACCGTGCGTGTCCGCCCAGATTTCCGGTCCGGTTGTTGTTTCGTGAATAGCCGGATTGGACGGATTTTCAAACTGTTGCGGTATCCACGAATTAGGATTGTCTTCCGCCAATTGATACGCTTTGTCAATCGCCCCCTTCATACCAATGGCACCGGGAGTCAGTACAAGATTGGCTCCAAGCGCAGCAAGTAGATGACGACGTTCAACACTCATCGTTTCCGGCATCACCAACGTCAACTTCAAACCATTGGCTGCCGCAACAAAAGCAAGAGCAATACCGGTGTTCCCGCTTGTCGGTTCAATGATTTCAGTTTCAGAATTTAAAATTTCCGCATTTTGTGCCGCTTCAATCATCGCCCGCCCAATCCGATCCTTCACACTGGAAAGGGGATTGAAAAATTCAAGTTTCAACAAAACGGCGGCATGTGTTGGGGGAATAATTTTACCCAATTTAACAAGCGGTGTATCAAACGTTGTTTGTGTAATTGTGTCGTAAATTCGGTTGTGGGTCATTAAGAAACTCCTTTCTTATCTTATAATTTTTGGTAGTCATTATTGGGAATATCCAAAAATAATTTATGATCTAAAAATTGTCTTCTTTGTCCTTAAAGTCTGTTTGTGGTTAACGACGGGGGGTACCCCGTGTTGGGGTGTTAAGTCGAACAACGCGTGACAACCTCACGCCGTTAACTTTCGGTAAATTCTGAATTATGAGAGATTCCCTGTGATTAAAAACAAAATTTTTGAAAATGCCCAAACTATATTATTTTAGCAATTATTGCGCCAAAGGATTTTTATATCGGCAATAATTTCAGTTTCTATTTAACAAATGCCCATAATTTAGTGAAATTGTGGATTAAAAACCATTCACGGGTACTATTCAAACCAAGTAAATTAGTGTATAATCCAATGTAATTCCGTTAAATATCACGGATTTGAGGGCAAAAAATCCGTATTGCCGTCATATTTCACGGGCAGCCGTGAAATATGACGGATTATTGGTCTTTTTTCTTTTTGGTATAATATTTGCTGGTGATTGTTCTATTGATTGTTTTCAGTTTACAATTGAAATCTTTTATGAATAGTATAATCGGTTACGATGCGGGACTCAAGTCGGTACTTGAGCGGGCGCGGCTTGTTGCGAGGTCTGATGTTCCGGTCTTGATTCTTGGTGAAACCGGAAGCGGCAAAGAGGTTTTTGCACGGCATATTCACGAAGAATCACGGCGTGCAGGCTTGCCTTTTCTGAAGGTGAATTGTGGTGCGGTGCCGCCGGAGTTAATTGATTCTTACCTTTTCGGGCATGAAAAAGGAGCGTTCACCGGCGCAGTGGAACGTCGTAAAGGTTGGTTCGAAGCCGCCCACGGCGGTACATTGCTTCTTGATGAAATCGGTGAACTTCCTCTCGCCGCTCAGGTTCGGTTTTTGCGTGTTCTTCAGGACGGCAATTTCGAACCGGTTGGAGGGAGCGGAAAAAATATTCGAGTGGATGTGCGAATTATCGCGGCAACTCATCGGAATTTACGGCAAATGGTCAACGAAGGAGAATTTCGTGAAGATTTATGGTATCGGATTTCTGTTTTTCCGATTAGAATTCCGCCGTTACGGGAACGGTTGGAAGATATTGGGCAACTGGCACGATTTTTCGTACAACGCGCCGCATCAAAATTTTCGTTGCCGGAAATTCCTATTCGTAAAGAAGATATTGCGGTACTCGAAAAATATTCTTGGCCCGGGAATGTACGGGAATTTGGAGCGGTTATTGATCGTGCGGTGTTACTTGGCGAAGGGCGACAGCTTGCGTTTGCCGATTCACTCCGCGAATTGCAAGGTGAACAACTTCCCGACGAAATTTTAGCGGAAACAACGGCAACAGATATTTTTTTTGAAAACAACGATGAAAACGGTGAAGAAGATAAATCACTCCGCCCCTTAACGGAAGAAGACGAAATCGCGTTACAAGCGAGATTGAATTTTATTTCGTTGGAAGACAATATTCGTCAACATATTGAATCGGCACTTGTTCTTGCTCAGGGGGTCATTGAAGGAACCAACGGGGCTGCCGCATTACTCAAAATCAATCCGCATACTCTTCGCGCCAAAATGCGGAAACTCGGAATCAATTGGTCAAAATTCCGGCGTTTACCGGAATAATACGCAGGTAATTTCTAAAAATTCAAATTTCACCTTCAGTCAATAAATAGTTACACATTTTGTCATGCGGCACTGTTTGGTTTTTTTTTCTGCCGCTAACATAAACTCGTCTTGAACTTGCGAAAAACACTCGCTATAATTTTTTCTCTTACAAACCTATTGATATTTTGCTTGAAAAATGGTGGTAAAAATCAGGTTGAAAATAAGGCTTTGTTAAAACGACAATCGCAAACTCCACTGATATATTACTAACTCATGTTACGCATGATCTATCAAAAATACGCGGTCTTGAATTTGATGAGTGGTAATATATCAGCGGAATTTGCGAAAACGTATTGGATTGCTTTAACAAACCTTATTTTCACCTTATTTTCTTAACTAAACAACCTCAGTAGCATGAAAATAAACAACAACAAACCTT
>JAIROD010000828.1 GCA_031257725.1 Planctomycetaceae bacterium
CGGTTCAACATGAAGATCGACAATAGTGTCCGCCGAAAGTACCGGCGTTTGAACCTCGACAAAATGATGTTCCCCGAAAAAACGACGAATACGGCAAAGTTGTTCCGAACGATAACGAAGATTGTCAATCAATGTCATAATATAAATTGTTAGGGAATCTTTAATAATTCAGAATTTACTGAAAGTTAACGGCGTGGGCTTGCCCCGCGTTGTATCCCGTCGTTGACTAAAAACACGGGATAAAACTCCGCCGTTAACACCCAAACGGAACGACGGAATAAGCGGAAAGGTATAGAAGTAAAAAAAGTAAAAAGTGAAAATTCCGTCTGTTCCGTATTTAAAAATTCTCTATTGTTTTTGTAACATTCGATTAACGGCATTAAGCATTGCGATGGTGCTGGCTTCGATGGTATCGGTTGAAACGCCATGCCCGCGAAAAATTTCACCGCTTTGGTTGATGAGAATCGCCACTTCACCTTGTGCATCTTCGCCGTCGGTTACACTTTGTACCGTGTATTCCTTAATCGAAATATCTTTTTCCGTCAGTTCCCGAATAGCAAGGAAAATCGCGTCAATCGGACCGTCGCCGCCGCTGGTCTCTTTGGCGTATTCACTGTTGCCGTAACGTAATTTCAATATAACATGCGGCTCCTTACCGGTTCGGCAACGTAAATCATACGAAACAAAACTCCAACCGATTTCTTCCGGTTTATCCTTTTTTTCATGAATCTGTTGTTCGATCAACGCCCGTATATCATCGTCATAGATGTTCTTTTTCCGGTCGGCAAGTTTTTTGAACTCTTCAAAAATATGGACTAATTGTTTTGGGTCGAGTTCATAACCGAGTGTTTTGGCACGATCCGCCAATGCCGCACGCCCGCTGTGTTTACCGAGAACCAAATCCGTTTTCTGAAACCCGACATCCGCCGGAACCATAATTTCGTATGTTGTCGGATTTTTAAGCATTCCATCCTGATGAATACCTGATTCATGAGCAAAAGCGTTTTGACCGACAATCGCCTTATTGCGGGGAACTTTCAATCCGGTAACAGTTGCAACCAACCGGCTTGTCGGAACAAGACGTTGTGTAACAATCCGTGTTCCGGCGTTGTACACATCGCTTCGGGTTTTCAGCCCCATCACGACTTCCTCCAATGAACAATTTCCCGCACGTTCACCGAGACCGTTAATCGTACACTCCACCTGCCCCGCACCGGCACGAACTGCCGCAAGACTGGTCGCCACCGCCATACCAAGATCGTCGTGATTGTGTACGCTAATCACGGCACGATCAATATTCGGAACACGTTCAAGTAAATCACGAATACGTTGATACATTTCATTCGGAGTGGCATAACCAACCGTGTCGGGAATATTGACCGTTGTTGCTCCGGCATCAATAACCGCTTCGACAACACGGCAAAGATGATCAATTTCCGTCCGAGTGGAATCTTCTGCGGAAAACTCCACATCGTTACAAAATTTCCTTGCATACTGAACGGCTTCCACAGCGGCTTCGATATTCCGTTCAGGAGTCATACGGAGTTTGTACTCACGATGAATCGGACTTGTTGCAAGAAAGACATGGATTCGTGGTTGTTCCGCATCGTTGAGTGCATCGGCTGCCGCGTCGATGTCTTTGGTAACACAACGCGCTAAACTACAAACACTGCTCCCCTTAACCGTTCGCGCAACTTCACGCACCGATTCAAAATCACCCGGCGAAACAATCGCAAATCCCGCCTCAATCACATCAACTCCCAACTCTGCCAACGCATTGGCAACTTCGAGTTTCTCACTCAAATTCATACTTGCTCCAGGCGATTGTTCGCCATCTCGCAATGTTGTATCGAAAATTTTAATCGTTCGCATAAAAATTAAATTCCCTTTCAATACTTGACGATTGGTATTTATTCAGTAGTTTGGTTGTGTTCCTGAATTTTTCCGTCCCGATAGGGACGCCCTATTGGTAGAAAAAATGTAATTAAAAAAATCCGCATCCCGTAGGGATGCAATATTGGTAAAATTTATTGATTGATTCCTGATTTTACCAACATATCGTCCCTAACGGGACGAACATTTTTAATCGTAATCGCTTTCTACCAATATGTTGTCCCTAACGGGACAGAACAAGGAACATTGACCGCGACGGAATAGTTACAAAAAAATATTCCACTGATATATTACCTACAATTTTGTCCTGAAGGGACATTTCCAATGTAACCGTGTGTGCGGTGTACTCACCGTACACACGGAAAAATAACAGGATTATCGTAATATTTCAGTGGAATTTGCAAAGCAAGTTTATACAAAACCTTATTTCCACCTTATTTTCTTAACTAAACAACCTTAGTAGCATGAACATAATAAAAAACCAACCTTATTATCTTATTGTTCCTTTTTTTAATAAGGCAATAAGGTTTGTTGGTTGTGGGAACAATGGCTACTAAGGTTGTTTTGTTTGAAAATAAGGTAAAAATAAGGTTGGTTAAAGCAATCCAATACGTTTTCGCAAATTCCACTGATATATAACGGATTATCATTTTTACCATTTTGTTCCGTTTGTATTGCGTTATTCAGACGAAAACATTGATTTACTATCGTTACAACGCAAAACCAACGGCTATGTTGGAAACATCCCTTGGGGATGTAAAAGCTTCGCTGAAATATTACCAAAATTAAATAGACAGTGTCGGTCCTTGCTGGACTAATAAAAATTAAAATAGACAGCTACCTTTACACCTCTGCAACACACACTGCAACACACATACTTTCAAAACCGAACACATCGACTGCTTTGACGCAGATTTTTCG
>JAIROD010000869.1 GCA_031257725.1 Planctomycetaceae bacterium
CCAAGCAATGCGCCCGTAAAATGGAATAAGGACTGAAGTATTTCATTACCGGCTTGAACAATTTGTTCCTGATTTTGCGGTGAAATCTTGGGTGAAACAATTGCCGTTTCGGAATAGGGTAAAGTTGTTGTTTCCGGATGCGGCGGCAACGGCGGAGCCGTCAAGGTCTGTAATGCGGATTGATCAAGCGGAGCCGCCGGTTTGGAACCAAGAAGAATTTCAAGCCGACGTTTCAATTCTTCAACACCGGATGTCGTCATCACTTCATTCACCTCACTGCCAATATCCAACGCCGCAATTGTTAAATCACGTTTGGCTGAAATCGTTACGAGCATTTGCTCTTCTATCGTATTTTCAGTAACAAGCAAAAATACCTGAACATGACGTTGTTGTCCCATCCGGTGGGCACGACCAATTCGTTGTTCCAGAATAGCCGGATTCCAAGGCAAATCAATATTGATCACCGTGTTTGCCGCCTGAAGATTCAAACCAACCGAACCGGCATTGGTCGTCAGAAAAACCCGACAATCAGGATCATCCGTAAATTCCTGAACAAAAAGTTGTCGCTTCTTTTGCGGTACAGAACCGTCAAGCCGAACATATTTCGTTTTATTTCGTTCAAAAATCGGTTCGATCAGATTAAGCATCGTGGTCCATTCCGAAAACAGAACAATTTTACGATCATATTCGAACAATAATTCTTCAAGCAATTCTTCAAGACGTTCCAATTTACTTGAATAAGACGGTTCTTTTTTATCAAGAAGAAAAGTACTGTCCGCACTCATCCGTGCTGCAAGAAGTGCTTTTTGTAACCGCAAAAGATCCATTTCCGTCAAATATTTCTTACCAACAATACTCGCGACCGTCTGCATGTGTCCCGCGTGAAGTGTTAATTGTTCTTCGGTCGGAGTAATACGGACAACTTCCACCGTGCGTTCCGGTAAATCAATCTGAACCGATTCCTTTGTCCGACGTAACAGAATCGGTTTAAGTTGTTCGCGCAACTCGTCAAGATTCTTGTAACCGGCAACTCGTCCCGAATCCTCAACAATCCGATGCCGATGAAAAAAACGATACGCCGGAAGCAACCGGCGATCATCAACAAATTGGACAACGGAATAAAGTTCATCAATCCGGTTTTCCATCGGCGTTCCGCTTAAAATAAGAGCATACGGCGAGGTAAGCGCCTTAATCGCCCGCGTCGTTTTCGCTTCCCAATTTTTGATACGTTGCCCTTCGTCAAGAATAATCAAATCCCAACGAGTTTGTTCTATCGGTAAAAGATCACGAATGACCTGCTCATAGTTACAAATTGTAAAGAAAACTTCATTACTGTATTGATCGAAACGTTCACGGGCACCGCCGAGAACAAGTTGCACACCGTGATGCGGAGCAAATTTGGCAATTTCCGACTTCCATTGCGATTTGACCGAAGCAGGGCAAACAATCAAAACTTTTTTGATACCAATTTCACGTGCCAAAAGTTCGGCAACACCAATTCCTTGAATCGTTTTACCGAGTCCCATATCATCCGCCAAAATCGCACGTCCCGCTCCAACAACAAACGCAATACCATCAAGTTGATACGGTAACAATTCAACATGGAGCAAATTTTTCCGTAACGGATGATCCTTAGGATTGGCACGAATTTCTTCGACCAATGATTTCATGCGGTCTTTGAAAATCCGTTCTTGAATCCATTGATCGGCATCAGGATAAATTGTTACGGGAAAATCAAGCGATTCCAGTTTTGCCGCCGCTTTCAGAAGTCCTTTAATATTGTCAATCGGTTTATTGAGAAACGGTTTCGCAATTTTTTTTGCATCAACACAAAGTTCCTGATCACTCTGAATTACTTTATTCGGTAACGCAAGATGTAGTGTGCGATGTTCGCCGTATTGAAGATAAACAATTGTTTCATTATTGATATACGGTTTTTTAAGCGTTTTTTCATCAAACTTTTTTTTACAGCGGTGTAACAGGTGTAAAATATGTTTACAAGTTCCGAGACGATTTGTTTTGAAATCGGGGCAAGAACAATAAGAATCTCCATGTTCCGTACCGCGCAAGGCAACACGATAGGTTTTACCGGAAGTTTCACTAACAACAAGATAATCCGTCCAAGGAGTTTCCTTGTTGTCTGTTTTTATTTGAAACTTTTCATTTCGGGCGCGTTCTTCACGTTCATGTAACGCCCGTTGCCGCAGTTTTTTTGGAGACAAGAGTTCGGGCGGTGTTTCAAGATCAGGAGTTTCCGCTAATCCAATGAGAGATTTTTCTTCGAGTAAAAATGAAAGTGTTGCAGCGGTATGTTCACAATACCGGTTTGGTTCTTTTGTCGGGTTGCAACTGGAACAGCAAACAGCAAGTTTATGTTTCGCTTTATCAGCAAGCATTACCGTTACAGTTGTTGGTTCGGCGGTTAATTCATGAATCGATAACCGGAATAAGTCTTCGCCAAGATAGACATCTTCTTTGACATTGAGTTCATTGAGAGGGTAGGAACGTCGAAGCAGGATTGCGCCTTCGGAGCCGAGAATATCACACGCCTGTCGGTAGGTCAAATGGGAAAGACGATCATACAAGGTGAGCTTTTCCGCATGTTTTGTTGCCGGTTTTGCCGGAGCATTTCGTGAAACTTTATTGTTTTTCCGTGTCTGAACAGACGATTTGTGTTGAAATTTTGTAGCAGCCATAAGTATTGAAAAATGGGTAATGTAAAAGAAATGTAATGGAAATTGATTCGGGTAAAATCCGAATCGCTGATTTTATCATGCCGACAAAAGAAAACAATTACAGGGTAGCATAAAAAAACAAGAATTGAGGTCACCCGCCCCAAAATAACAAACATTCCCCTTTGGGAAATTGGGAATCTCTCATCATTCAGGATTTACCAAACGTTAACGGCGTGGGCTTGCTCCGCGTTGTTAGACTTAACCCAAAAACACGGGATAAACCCCGTCGTTAACTATTATCTATTAATTTGTAATATATCAGTGGAATTTTTCGGAGATTGAAGTTTATTTGTATCTATTCAGTGGTTTGGTTGTCTTTCCGAATATTCCCGTCCCGTTA
>JAIROD010000013.1 GCA_031257725.1 Planctomycetaceae bacterium
TCTTTGCAGGATGATCGGGAACGTTGTTTCAAATATGGCATGGACGATTTCTGCTCCAAACCCGTCAACGCCGACCGACTCCTTAAAATGATCCGAAAATGGTTGAACAATATACCTTAACTGTTATAAATCGGCTGATTTTTTGTATCTATTCACTCGATTGGAGGTTTTACATTTTGCGATTGATTTATTCCAACGAACAACGCCTTTAGGGGTTCAACGTGAATAACCGCCGGTTTCAACCGGCGGTAACGGACACACCACCACCTCAACCCCTTTAGGGGTTGCACAAAAGCGGTATGGAAACTTGTAAACGATGGAAATCTCTCATCATTCAGAATTTACCGAAAGTTAACGGCGTGGGCTTGCCCCGCGTTGTTGGGCTTAACCCCCAAACACGGGGTAAACCCCGTCGTTAACTATTAATTTATTAATTTATTAATTTATTAATTAATAGGTTGAAAATAAAAAATTGAATTATTAGAGATGCCCACAAAGGTAAAAGAGACCAATAATCCATACTATTTATTACAAATATTTCTTTTCACGGGCGTGAAAGAAACGTTTTAGGTTGGTAACAAAATCACTTCCTGTTTCGATTTTCAATTGATCAACACGGCAGCGTTTGAGTGTTTCGGTAATTCTGTTTTGACCGGAGGCGAGTTGTTGAGCGAGTATTTGCCGGATGACCGGATTGGCGGTGTCCACTTCAAGCAATTCCCCTGTTTCAGCGTCCCGTAACGTAATCAGACCGATATTGGGAAATTCCCGCTCACGCGGATCAGAAAACGTTAACGCAATCAAATCATGTTTTCGCACACAAATAGAAAGCGACTGTTCCTGTTCTCCCGGCGTGGAACGATGTCGGGCGGTGCGGATGGAATGAAACAAAATATTTTTTTCCAAACGGCTGCTGCCGGACAGAAAATCACCAATATCATTTGACATTTTCTGATCGGCATTGTTCCGGAAATCTTTTTCTGCTGTACCGGTTAATTCAGGAACAAGAAAATCACTGAGCAAAAACACAATCGCACGGCGTTTCTGAATACGATTAACATAATCAAGAGCCGCTTTAATATTGGTTTGCTGTGCGACCGGTTCGACTGCCAGCAATTCACGAATCAAATGTAACACATTTGCCTTACCTTTTCGCGGACGATAATAATCAATCACCTGCTCGGCAAACGTAATCAGACCGACTTTATCGTTATTTTTCAAAGCGGAAAACATGAGGGTTGCCGCCATTTCGATAGCTGTTTCAAGTTTTGAGCGGACGGATCCGAAAATTCCTGAAGCAGAGACATCGACAAGGAACAGAATCGTCAATTCCCGTTCTTCAACAAAGTGTTTGATAAAGGGTTTACCTGCCCGTGCTGTTACATTCCAGTCAATAGAACGGATATCGTCGCCCGGTTGATATTCGCGTACTTCACTAAATTCCATCCCGTGACCGCGAAACACACTTTTGTATTGTCCGGCAAAAAGATCATTGACGGTTCGGTTGGCGACAATTTCAATCTGCCGCACTTTTTTTAATAGTTCAATCGTCTCCAACATTCGAGATACTCCTAATTAATAATTAAAACGCATTCTAATTTATCATATTGCCGAAAAGCCGTCAATGTAAACCAGAAAATACCTTTTTCGTAATCAATCAGTGGAGTTTACAATCGTTGTTTTAACCAAACCTTATTTTCAACCTGATTTTCTAACAAAACAACCAATTTCTACCCGTTGACAGTATAAAATTAATTTTTTAGAGATTCCCCCAATGGAATTGTTATTTTTGTTTATCATCTAATGATTAACCAACACGTATTCTGGGTTGTCAATCCCAATTCACGATTTGCAAAGTGGGCGCGGAATGCCCGAATCCGGATGTTTCGTCAATTGGAAACATGGGTCGATTTTGAAACATTGGAACAAGTTCTGGATGTTGGAGTAACAGCGGAACGTGACAGAGCCGAAACAAATATATTTGAAAAATATTATCCGTTTAAGGATCGGGTTACCGCCTTATCGCCACAAGATGCTTCATGGATTGAAGAAAATTGGTCGGGTATGAAATATGTTTGTGGTAACGGCTGTGGGATGCCGTTTGCGGATAATCAATTCGATCTTGTTGTTTCGTTTGCGGTTATCGAACATGTTGGTTCTTTGGAAAATCAGAAAAAATTTCTTGCCGAATGTGTTCGGGTTGCCAAAAAATATGTTTTTATCGCAACTCCCAATCGAGGTTATCCGGTGGAATTTCACACGGTACTCCCATTAATTCATTGGTTGCCGAAACCGATTCATCGAAGAATACTCAAATTCCTCCGCCTTGATTTTTTCGCTGAAGAAGCCAATCTCAATCTTTTATCGGAAAAATCCCTTGTACAACTATGTAAAGAACTTGGAATCGAAGATTATCAAATTCGTCATCTCCGTTTTTTCGGGCTGAAATCGAATCTATTGCTTCTCGTTACGAAATACCCCCCCCCCCCCCCAGAAAATTAATTCTAATTCGGCAGTCCTCATTTATTACGTACAGAAAAGAACTACGGAAAATAAACGGGTTGTTAATGACAACCCTTATCTCTCACGTTGTCTTTAACACATGTCCCTAATGTTTTTTCATGAGATAGTTTACTTTATTTTTGTTATAATTAATCAGCCGTGTATTTTACGTTTGATAAATTGAATTTGATGAGCGATCCGTTTTTCCGGACAACTCCTTACGACGTTTGAACAGTTACAATTAACTTATTTGAACCTATTATTTCCCGAATATTTTATGTTTATTGTTGTTTTCGTTTTGAATTTTATTTTTTGTTTTTTATTTTCCCGTGCAGCACTCCGATACTTTCTTTCGGAACGTCCGACACCGTATATTGCACTCTATGAAGCATTTTGTGTTGGCTGCATTTTCTTTACGGCTGAAACATGGTTTTTTATAGAAGGATTGTCTGTATTCAATGCGCTCAAAACACCTGAACCCTTAGCGTTACTCCACTTTCTATCATTACTCCTATTCGCCGTCGGAACATTTTTTCTACGTCATTCTCTTGTTCAGGCATTCACGGAATGGCGTTATGTTGGAAATGATCCGTTTATTCGCAGAATTGTTATTTTGATTGCCGTTTTTATTTTTTGTCCGCTTTTTCTTGTTGCGGTATATTATCCTCCCTGTACTGCCGATTCCATGTCTTATCATCTGCCCCGAATACTTCATTGGATTCAGAACGGTAATATCGAAATGTATCCCACAAACTATCCGCGACAACTTTATCTTCAACCGCTTGCGGAATATCTTATTGTCGGTTTGGAATTATTTTCAGGCAACGATTATTTTGACAATACCATTCAAATGGTTGCATTTCTCGGCGTTTTTTGTGTAATTGCTTTATTGATTCGTCATTTCGGCGGCGGCGGACGTTGTCAACTATTGGGCTGCCTGCTGGTTCTCTCCGCACCCATTGCCCTGTTTGAATCGCCAACCACTCAAACAGATATTGTATTAACATTCTTTTTTTTCTGTTTTCTTTATTTCGGACTAAAACTAAGTTCCACGTCTTCGGTATTATCTCATCGGGAACAACTCTTTTATGCTGTCTGTATGGGAGTTTCACTCGGATTGAGTCTTAATACAAAAGTTTCCGTTGCCGCTTTTGAAATTCCATTCTGTTGTTGGTTCGGTTTACGGTATCTAAAAATATATCGGAAACAAGTTTTATCAATTTACGGTTTTTTAATTATGGGATTCCTTATCTTTAACGTTCCGTATTTTACCCGTAATGTTCAAATGTCCGGTCATTTGTTCAGTCCTGTTTATCTCCAAAAGATGGTAAAAAATTCCCGATTGGGTCTTGATGTTGTTTTTTCCAATGCTGCCAGAAATATCGGAATGCAACTTCGTGTTCCCAATAAGGAAATCAATCAGTACAATAAAAGATTCATGATACAATTACATCATGTTCTCGGTATAATGTGGGCTGATCCGCATACCACTTATACAGGCGTTGGAACAATTCCTTATGAATATGAAACCGTCTTTATTCTTGATGATTATCGATCCGGTAACATGTTGCTTATCCTTCTTTTCAGTATTGTCGTCTTATCCTACTGCTCAACCCGATGTCGTCAATTACTTTTTCCCAACTTTCAAAAAACAGCAAAAACTCATGCCAAACGTAAAACTAAAAAAAATGCCGCCGAATTATCGAATCAAGAAAATAACTCAGCCATTGATTCGGAAACTCCGCTGCTTCTTCCTGAACATCACCATCAACACCGTTATTTGATTATCTATATTTGGCTTACCGTTTTAGGTTTTCTTCTTTTTTCTGCCCTGTTTCGTTGGCAACCGTTTGGCGCACGGTTATTGCTTCCTAATTTTCTTGGCGGTATTCCGTTTATTGCGATTGGACTTTGCCGTATTCTCACTGCCAAACGTATTGGTCAGTTTATTCCGTTACTTTTCGGAATGTCATTTCTTTATGTTGTTTTTATGGTTGCAAATTCAACGTTTTTTAATCCGTTGGATGCAATGATTAGGACGGAAGAAAAACCGGTTTTGAATCCGTCGGAAACGACGCAAGGAAATGTCAATCTCACCACATCGGAAGGACAATTGATTGACGTTGATATTTCCATAACAAATCCGGAACTTTTGGAAAATTATTTTGTTGTCCGATCTTTTCGTGATTCATATTTGTTTCATCGGAAATACAAATATTTTCGACAAGTTCCACAATACATGGTTGATTATCTGTCGATCACCAATAAAATCAAGGAGTTAGGTGCTACGAAAATCGGAATGGCGTTAGATACAAATTTTGATCGTTGGGAATATCCGTTTTGGGCTATTCTTCGCAACTTCAATCGGAATTATCAGATTAAATGGGTTATTTATCCCGAATATCTCAAAAAAACACGAAATTACGATCCCAATTTCGTACCGGAGCTGATCATTACCGATTTTTCTCCTGAGATTATTTCAAAAGAGTTTGAAATTGAACGCGCATGGAAATATGAACATCTGATTCTTGTGAAAGTCAAGAAAAAAGAATAGGGCATCTCGAATAATTCAATTTTTTGTTTTCAACCTATTAATTAATAAATTAATTAATAAATTAATAGTTAACGACGGGGTTTACCCCGTGTTTTAGGGTTAAGTCTAACAATGCGGGGCAAGCCCACGCCG
Source organism: Planctomycetaceae bacterium (assembly GCA_031257725.1). Taxonomy (GTDB): domain Bacteria; phylum Planctomycetota; class Planctomycetia; order Pirellulales; family Thermoguttaceae; genus WRKP01. The sequence continues at coordinate 5,189 of JAIROD010000013.1, forward strand.
TTAACTTTCGGTAAATTCTGAATTATTAGAGATTCCCAATAAACATTTGTAACTATTCCGTCGTGCATGGGGATTGAATAGTTACCGCCATTTTAACCCAACCTTATTCTCAACCTGATTTTCCAAACTAAACAACCTTAGTAGCAAAAAATCATCAAAAATCCAACCTTATTACCTTATTAAATAAAGAGGAACAATAAGGTAATAAGATTAGTTGTAATATATCAGTGGAATTTTTCGGAGATTGAAGTTTATTTGTAACTATTCAGTCGCGGTAGGCAACCGACCGCCGGGCGGTTGCGTCGGTGTACTCGCCGACTTGTCCCTGTTGACGG
>JAIROD010000026.1 GCA_031257725.1 Planctomycetaceae bacterium
ATATCACAAACCGCATTTTGCTATTCACCATCAATGATTATTCCTACAATTTGAAAATACTGCCTATTTTAGTAGAGTTTGAAGTAAAACTTTTTGCAAAGCCGAAGAAACAACAATAGGGCGTTTCTAATAATTCAGAATTTACTGAAACGGCGTGGGCTTTGCCCTGCATTGTTTACTGAAAAGTTAACGGCGTGGCTTGCCCCGCGTTGTTTACTGAAAAGTTAACGGCGTGGGCTTGCCCCGCGTTGTTACTGAAAAGTTAACGGCGTGGGCTTGCCCCGCGTTGTTACTGAAAGTTAACGGCGTGGGCTTGCCCCGCGTTGTTCGACTTAACCCCAAAACACGGGGTGAACCCCGTCGTTAACGAACAACACGGGGTGAACCACGTCGTTAACGAACAACACGGGGTAACCCCCGTCGTTAACTAACAACACGGGGTGAACCCCGTCGTTAACGAACAACACGGGGTAAACCACGTCGTTAACGAACAACACGGGGTAAACCCCGTCGTTAACGAACAACACGGGGTGAACCCCGTCGTTAACGAACAACACGGGGTGAACCCCGTCGTTAACGAACAACACGGGGTAAACCACGTCGTTAACTAACAACAACACCGGAAACTTATTGCTATGCCAAACGTAATTGCGATTACTTGGGAAAATGACCGTTTGCTGGTTCTTTCCGCGACGGTTCACAACAGTTCGGCAACATTTGACCATGCGGAATTGTTAGTTTCTAAAGACCGGTTGAAAGAACATGTTCAAAAATATCGGCTGATTAAATCGGAGGTGATTGTTGTTTTGAGTCGGGCGGATGTGGAAGTTCGACCGATGGTTTTTCCGCCGGTTCCGGTTGATGAGTTGCCGGATTTGGTCAAGTTTCAGGCAACAAAAGAGTTTAACGGTTACGACCCAACCGCACCGCTTGACTTTTTTATCACCAACAAATTGGAGCATGTTTCACGGAGTACCCTTTTTCCCGCCGTCCGAACCGTTAATAAAAAAGGAAAAGCGGACGAAATGATTTCGGGAGGTTCGCCCAAACATTTACTCGCTTCCACACTTCGTCCCGCAACACTTCGTAAAATTCAGGAATTTTGCGATGAACTCAATTTAACGCTTCGACGAGTTGTTCTTCGTCCTTGTGAGACCGCCTATCTTTGGCGGCATACAACCGGTTTTGATCCAGACCGCGCTGCTCTTATCGTGGAGCTGGATTCGCAGGAAACTTCTCAATCCGTACTGTTTCAAGGTGAACCGGTTTTTATGCGTTCACCGAAAATCAGTTGTCCGGAAGATGTGAGCGCATCCGACTTTGCCGCACGGCTGATCGCGGAACTCAAACGGACTCGAATTGCCGTCCGCAATGAAATTCAGGGAGTTACGGTTGACGAAGTTGTTTTGTGCGGTGTTGGAGCCAATTTTGAATCGTTGGCAAAACAAGTCTCCAATGGTTTGGATATTCCGGTCAAAACGTTTGATCCTTGGCAAGGAATCCGATGTAGCGGGACACTTCAAAAAAATCTCCCCGAAAAACCGGAACGCTTTGCTTCACTCATCGGAACAATTTTGCAAAATATCCGAAATGAGTCGAGCAACATTGATTTTTGCAATCCGAAAAAACGTCGTGAACCGGCGGGACATCGGCAATTAATCACCGGAATACTTGCAGCGGCATTGTTTGTTTTGACGTGTTTAATTGGTTTCGGTTTTTACAGCCGTACTTCCTTGACAAACGAAGTCAGAACGCTGAAAGCAAAATTTAATACGTTGAAAAATACCGCCGGAACGGTTACCGAACAACAGAATCAATTGAATGCGATTGACGCATGGCTTGCCGATAATGTCGATTGGTTTGAACAACTCGATTGGTTGAGCCGGAAAATGCCGGGAGCGCAGGAAATGATTTTGACGGAGTTGACGTTTTCCGCGAACAATGGCGGTTCCATGAATTTGCGGTCATTGCTCAAAGATTTTTCCGTTGTTTCACCAATGGAGGAACAGCTCCGTGATGAAAAACATGTGATCAAACCCGGTGAAAAAGGAACGAGCAGCGGTAATCCGCAATACGGTTTTCGTTATGATCTTTCGGTGTTCCTGTCCAAAAAATCCGCCGATGCCTTCACTAAAGAAACTCAACCCCAAGAACAAAAAAAATAATCGTAATCCCATTAATCAAAAATCCCTAATATCCCTTCCCAAAAGGAAATGGAACCATGAACCAATTATTTGATATTTCATCACCGCAGAGACGTGAACGTTTTTTGCTTGTTGCGGCAGGGATTGTTTTCTTTATTATTATGGTTCCGATTTTTTACCGTGTTTTTGTAACCGAAGTATTGGTTCTTCGTGCAGAGCGAAACCGGATCAAAGCCGACATTGAAAAATACGAGAACGATATTAAACATAAAACGGAAATTAAAAACCGATTGGATCATTTTATTTCGCGCTCGCTTCCGTCGAAAGATGATTTTGCCAAATCGTTGTATCAGAATTACCTGATGGATTTAGCCGGAGAGACGGGAATTCGTGAGAGCCGGATTGATCCCGGTTCTGTTGCCGCTGTGAAGACACAGAATAAAACTCATTACAATAAATATACGTTCACGCTTCACGGCAAGGGAAATTTGGAAAAAATTGCGGAATTTTTGCGTCGGTTTTACAAGTCGGATTATTTGCATCTTATTCGTAAAGTTTCACCGCGACCGATTAAAAATTCGCGTGAGATGGATGTTTCGATTACGATAGAGGCTCTTTCGCTTCCGGAGGCACGCTCCAACCGAACACTTCCGCCGATTGAGGCACAACAATTAGCGTTAACAGACGATGACAAGGCAATGCTGCAACGGATTACGGAACGTTCTTTATTTTCCGCGTTTGTACCTGCGCGGCCGGAAGCCGCACCGCGTGAACGTGTGGCGAGTCGTCCTCCCGACCGTTTTGATCAATCGCCGTATTGTTATGTTATGGCGGTGGTGGAGGTGGACGGCAAACTACAGGTCTGGATTGATTTAAGAACGGAAGGTAAAAAATTCCGGCTTTATGAAGGTGAAATGTTTCAATTAGGCGGTGTTCGGTGTTTTGTCAAGAAGATTGAATTTGATCGTGTACAATTTGAAGCGGCCGGCGGTCTCTACACGATTAGAACCGGTAAATCTTTTGCTGAATATGATTAACAACTATATGATGTGGGATTTGTGGTTTGGAATTTTTGGCGTGAACGGAATTTTTACCCAAAATGTTATAAAATCTGTTTACGTCCCGAACCGCCAATCCTTAGTTCAAACGGAGGTTTTTATGAAAAGGTTTCAAACGGTGAATTGTTTTTTACTTACCGTTTCATTTTTGTTTTTTGCATCAATATCGGAAGCGGGTTTTTTGAATTTGAAAAAGAACCGTGATATTGTTCAGAAAAAAAACGCGGCGCATCCGGTTCAATTGATTGTTGGTACGAAAACATCGTTGATTCGGGAAAACTCACTGGATGGCTGGACGACAATTGGCGGTAAAATTCCGGGTAATGCTTGGAGTGTTGAGGGCGGTGTGCTGCATCTTCACGGCAAGGGCGGCGATGTGATGACGGATCGGGAATATAAAAATTTCATTCTCGATTTTACATGGACAATTGCCAAAGGCGGAAACAGCGGTATTAAATATCGCTTCAAAAATCATGACGGCAAGGGTTGGCTTGGTCTTGAATATCAGGTGCTTGATGATTTCAATACCAAAGAAGGTGAAAAAACCCAAAACAATACCGCAACACTTTATGATATTTTACCAACCAACAATTCAAAGATTTTGAAATCGCATGAAGAATTGAATCATGGTCGAATAGTTGTTAATGGCAACCGGATTGAACATTGGCTTAATGGACGCAAGGTGGTTGATGTTCGGGTGGGTTCGGAAACATGGAAAAAAGCGGTTGCCGCCAGTAAATTCAACGATGTTGCGAAATTTGGTGAAAATGCTGTTGGTCGTATTATGGTTCAGGATCACGGTTGCGAAGTCCGGTTCCACGACATCACCATTCGTGAAATCGTCACAACAACAAAATTAAAACATCACGAATTTCTCAAACGTAAATTAAAATAGAGAACCTCTAAAATTTATTTTTTATAATATTTCTTGGCGATGTTGATTTTGAGATTGAGATTGGTTGTTCTGCAATTTGACGAAAATTCAGCAGATCACGGCAAACTCAAATTTTTCTCACATATTTTTCCTGAACCGTTTTAGCGTATTGGAGGCGTGCGAGAGGCTTGCGTTCCTGAACTACGCGGAGATATTACGATTATTCTCATT
>JAIROD010000038.1 GCA_031257725.1 Planctomycetaceae bacterium
CAACTCCTGAATTTCAGGCTTGAGGAAAAAACGTAAAAATTTCTGAGCCGTCTTAACATCCTTCAACTTATTCTTGCAAAACGCATCATGTTGATACTTTTTCTTAAACTCGTCAAGAGCTGGGGAAGTGGGCGGCGTGTCCAATGACGATTGGCGGAGTGGTAAATCGTTAGACATAAATTGTCCTCAATAAGAATCGTTTGAAGTTTTTAAGGAAAATCATCATAGCAGAAAATATCCGAAGTTTCAAGAGAGATTGATGAGTTTGGGAGCAATTTAATGTGAGAAGTCGAATTGGGAGCATTTGTTGTTTGGGGGCAATCGCAAGGGTTACTCCAAAACAACAAACGTTCCCACATTATCAACTTCGGGAATTGCTTAAACAAGTATGCTAATTCGGGAATTGCTCAAAAAAGTATGCTAAGACAGACGACTGAATATACTTTGCACGGTTATAAAAGGGGTTGTTTTTATTGAGTTTTTTATTGAGTTGGAAGTTTTGCGGGAGGCGGATATTGTTTGAAATGTTGCGGTAACGGCGTTTGTTGTTGGGAGCCGCAAGGGCGGTCACCTTCGATTGTCGGACCAATATCGGTTCGGCTAAAAGGATCGAAACGCTTCATCCGATCACGTTGTGCGCTAATGTGACCCGGATGAAATAAATTCGGCATCCCACAATTTTCCGGATCGCAAAGACAACCCGTAATACAAGTTAGAAATAAAAATAAGAGAAAAAAACGGAACATCGTTTGATTTTATAAGAAAGATTGTAATTTGTTTTAAAAAGCACATTTTAAAAGTTTATTTGCCCCATTTGTTCCATTAGTCCCTATCGTCCCTCATGTCCCTAACATGTCTCTAAAATTTTCAGTGTAAAGACAATTAAGGAACAATAGGGAGATAAGGGACGATTGAAACATAAGGGACGATTGAGTCAAATAATCATACAAAATCGCCCGAAATCACTCAATAGCGTTTTTTTTGTCTAGCCCTGTTGACAAGATTGGAAAACCCGTTATCATTTTGACCTTATACTTTTGCTGGTATTTCGGTGAACTGATAACATTTATCCGTTTTTCCGTAAAATCGATTAGAAACTAAAGAAAAATTATGCCGACAATTAATCAACTGGTTCGCAAAAACCGTAAACAACAAATTTACAAAAGTAAATCTCCTGTATTAGACAAATGTGCCCAAAAGCGTGGAGTTTGTCTTCTTGTCCGAACAATGCCGCCAAAGAAACCTAATTCCGCCTTGCGGAAAATTACAAGGGTTCGTCTTTCAAACGGCAAGGAAGTTACCGTGTATATTCCCGGTGAAGGACATTCCCTTCAAGAACACTCCATCGTTTTAGTTCGCGGCGGTCGTGTTCGGGATTTGCCCGGGGTTCGGTATCAGGTGATTCGCGGAACTCTCGATTCCACCGGTGTTGATGGACGTAAACAAGCACGAAGCCGTTACGGAGCCAAAAAAGTTCAGAAAACCGCCGCAAAAGGTGCCAAAGGTGCAGCACCCAAGAAAAAATAAATCGTTTTCCCCACAACAGAAATTTCATTTCTGTTTACTTTGTCCACTTTTATTATTTACAATTTGTTAAAAATATGGGTCGTATTACCGCAAGCAAAAAACAGTTAAAACCGGATCCGATTTACAATTCGATTTTGGCAAGCAAGTTCATTAATTGTCTCATGTGGGACGGCAAAAAAACAGCGGCAGAACGTGTTTTTTATAGTGCGCTTGATATTATTCAAGAAAAAATTTCAGAGAAATCGCCGATAGAAGTTTTTCATCAGGCGCTTGATAATGTGAAACCCAATATCGAAGTTCGTTCTAAACGAGTTGGCGGTGCTTCTTATCAAGTTCCGATGACAGTGCAGAAAAATCGGCAACAATCCTTAGCGATTCGTTGGATACTCATAGCGGTTCGCGATAAAAAAGGACAGCCGGCACACGAAAAATTAGCCGCCGAATTAGTCAACGCCTACAATAAAGAAGGTACCGCAATCACAAAACGTGAAAATGTTCACCGTATGGCTGAAGCCAATAAAGCCTTTGCTCATTTCGCATGGTAACTTTATTGATATTTACTTAGGCGGTATTCGGCAGCGGCGGTTTCTGCAATTTCAAACCGCCGCATGACTTTTATAACCGAAAATCTCTAAAATTCCATTTTTTATCATAACGTCGTTTTTTTGTGAGTAAGAAAAACAAAAAACAACAGGTTTCGTCTAACGAACGGACAATTTCAGAAAATCGCAAAGCCAAACATGAATATCATATTTTGGAAAGTTTGGAATGTGGTATTGTGTTGGTTGGGAGTGAGGTCAAAAGTTTGCGGTCAGGTACAGTTGCGCTTGCGGAAGCGTATGGACGTGTTCGGGATGGTGAAGTTTGGTTGATTGGTTGTGATATTCCCGAATATGTCGAAGCAAACCGTTTCAATCATAAACCCAAACGTGATCGAAAATTATTGATGCATCGGCGTGAAATTGAACGTTTTGCCAAACGCGCTTACGAAAAAGGGTTAACCTTAGTTCCGCTCCGAATGTATTTCAAAGAAGGTAAGGCTAAAGTGTTGATGGGATTATGCAAGGGAAAACAGGAATTTGATAAACGCGATGCCCAAAAGAAAGCCGAAATATCAAAAGCATTGCGTTTATCAATGATGCGCCGGCGATAAGTTCTACCGTTTTCCACCAACCAACATGTTCTTCCTAACAGACAGAAAAATGAACATTCTTCTTAAACTTAAACTGAACAGTCAATAACTACTCAATCGGTATGACCTTTTTTTATCGCAGGATTTCCCGATTGATTTTTGGTTAAGGACAAATTCATTCTCTATTATCAACCGTGAATGTTTGTTGTTTTGGGGTGATGATTAAGGGTTGTCGCGTGATCTAGGCAACTGTTTTCAAAACCGTCTTCAGAGCCGCAACCGGAAGGTTGCGGACAATCAAATTGATTACGTGCTTCCGTCCGCGCGACTCTGATTTTGTTTTCGCCCAAACAACAAACTCGCCATCCGGTAACGGCATGTAGTTTTTTCTGTGTGCCATCGTGTTGTTTTTCCTTAATTTAAGGGTTAATAAAATAAAATTTTAAGCACACACTTTAAAGTTCGTAATTATTCAGTAGATTGGTGATTCGATGGTAGGCAACCGTAGGTGAAAACCTTTCGCCGAAGGGTTTTCACCCACGGTTGCGTTGCCGATAGGCAACAGTGAATCAGATTTGATTGGGCAATTTGTGTTTCTGATTGGTTTGGAAACTGATTGCCGGCGGGACACAGGGGCAAGTCGGCTATCGCCGTATTTAGTATTTAGTATTTAGTATTTAGTATTTAGTATTTAGTATTTAGTAAAACCTTTCGGCGAAAGGTTGCCTACCATCGAATCACCAATCTACTGAATAATTACAATTTTTCAATTACAACAATCATGTCAAACAAATTCTTGTTTTTTGCGGCATTTTTCGTTTTATGTTTGTGCGGATGCGGAAATGGAATCAAAATTTCCGGAACGGTTACGTATGAAGAAGACGGATTGCCGGTGGAACGCGGTTTTATCAATTTCAGTGGTGCAGCGGGCAGTTTTTCCGGTATAATCAAGAACGGAAAATATGTAACCGGCGGCGAAAAAGCGGTGCAAGGAATTCCTGCCGGACAATATAAAGTCTGGTTTTCCGGCGTTCAAAAAGGT
>JAIROD010000227.1 GCA_031257725.1 Planctomycetaceae bacterium
GATTTCCATTTCGCAACAAGTTGAGGATGAATCTTGAAATGCGACGCAAGCTCGGAAATCGTTCGATCCTGCTTCACGGCGGCAAGCGCAACTTTCGCTTTAAAGGACGATGAATAAACTAGACGTTTTCGGCTCATAAACTAATAATGGGGTAAGGGGAAAATTAGTAATATTTATACCTTATCCGCGCGCCCGAATTTAGCAACCACCGCTGTATTAAATATTAATAGACCTTTTCTCTAACCCCACAATGCAATTCCAACAACCTGATTTTCCTAACAAAACGATTAGACAAAACAACCTTAGTAGCATTAAGAATAATAACAAAACTAACCTTATTACCTTATTGTTTTTCTTTTTTTAATAAGGTAATAAGGTTGGTCTTTTATTTGTTTTTTGGCTACTAAGGTTGTTTTGTTTAGAAAATCAGGTTGAAAATAAGGTTTTTTTGAACTGTTTTTAAGTTAGCGAAAAGGTCTAATAGTTAACGACGGAGTTTACCCCGTGTTTTGGGGTTAAGCCTAACAACGCGGGGCAAGCCCACGCCGTTAACTTTTGGTAAATTCTGGATTATGAGAGATTCCCCTCTGAATTATTCACGTGAACAAGAATCACATAAAATATCAAAACAACCTAAAAATTTTACCCATTTTAACACACCAGCCTGTGAACGCTAGGAAAAATTTTTTAAAAAAATGCGAGAGTAGGAAAATTCCTGTTGACATCAGATTGGGTTCCATGTAAAGTTTAAAACTGATTGGCTTGCGGCACGTTTGTTTTACCGTTCGTTTTGCGGTAATCGAATCGCAATTATTTCCGTAAAACCTTATAAAATAAAGGAGAATGATGATGGAAAATTTAGTGAAAAGTGTTGTCGGATTTTTCGTGATGCTACGGGCGAAATGTCAAATGTTAAAATGGGCAAACGGGGGGGGGGGGATTATGTAAAAAGTTAAGAATGGGAGAATGCTTTCACTCCAATCGTTCTAAACTCTTTCACGACAAATTCTTACAACTTCCATGTTCTTCACGGTTCGGCTTTACATTGGTCGAACTTCTTGTGGTGATTGCGATTATCGGGGTGTTAATCGCTCTTCTGTTGCCGGCGGTTCAGGCGGCGAGGGAAGCGGCAAGACAAGCGCAGTGCATCAATCATCTCAAACAGATTGCTCTTGCGTGTCACAACTTCCACGATACTAACGGCGGTTTACCGCCAACCTACATCTACTTGGGCAGCAGTACACAAGCCAATCCGCCAAACGGACGGCTTTCACTTTGGGGGTTGATTTATCCGTTTATCGAACAACAATCTCTTTATGCCGAGGCGGTTAGCGACGGCGGTATTACTGTTTCGGGAACAGGATTTGACCGTATTTTCCGAAAAGATTGGTGGGATGCTTTGGGCGATGAAGGAAAAAAAGCGTTCGGTTCCGTTCCGATTTACAAATGTCCTTCACGTCGCGGAGGAGTCCAATTTAATGATGATGTCAATTTACCCGGACCGCTCAAAGATTACACCGCAACAGCCCTAACACGAGAGCTAAGTAACTGGTGGCATCGGCAAGGTAGCGATTCGAGTCATTACAATATTGGTCCGTTTCGGCACGCAATTACTACGACTACCGGTAGTCCTGAGACAGTTGTTTCGTGGACACCACGTGATACTTTTTCATGGTGGAGTGACGGAATAAGTAACGAAGTCATCTTTGCGGAAAACCATATTCCGGTTGACCATTTAGGATTGTGTAAAGAACACAGAGGTGGTCCCAATATTGTGCGGGCTCAAATGGGAGATTGCTCCTATCTTTCAAGCCGACCGGAACTTAATTCTGCGGGAAATTATGAATGGCGTCCCTGGACGGTTATGCGTACAACAATCGACTCTATTCCTGCTAATGGAACAGTTGGCAACGGTTATCCCATTGCGACACAACCAAACGCATTTAGTACACCGACAGATACCACTTGGGGTTCATATTCTTTTGGCAGTTATCATCCTGGTGTTTTTAATATTGCGTTGGGAGATGGAGCGGTGATGACTATTAGTAACGTTATAAGCCGCCCCAACCTGACACGTATGATTTGGGTTGATGACGGTGTCGTTCTCGAATTTCCAGACTGAAATTCGCAAAAAGAAACACGGAAACATCATCGTTGTTTTCGTGTTTCTTTATTTCCCTGTTTCCAAGTTTTCAGGATAGTTACAATTATTCATTGGAATTTTTGTTTTCAATTATTACAACTTTTACTTTGAGAAATGTTATGAAAAATTTTTTATTTGTGTTTTCAGTTCTTGTTTTATTAACAAGTGTTTCATTAACCGGTTGTGGTTCGGGGATTCGATTTGGCGGTGTGGTTCAATTCGATGATGGAACTCCCATAGAGGGGGCATTAGTCAGTTTTATTGATACAAAACGTCAATATGACGGTTTGACCGATGCTCAAGGACAATACACGCTTTGTGGAGCAACTCCGAAAGATGGTATTCCCCCTGGCGAATATCGGGTTGCGGTTTCTAAAAACAGCAACGAAAATGAAAAATCAACTTTTCCGGAAAAATACGCCAGTATTGAAACTTCCGGTTTAACCTGCGAAGTCAAAGAAAAAGGAAATTCCGCGTTCAATATCACCATTATAAGATCGGAAAAGAAATAATGTAATATCTGCTATTCGCGGTCAATAAATTGCAGCTTTCGTAAATATTTCAGTGTCCATTTTCTGATGATGTAATTATTCAATGGGAATCTCTCATCATTCAGCATTTACCGAACGTTAACGGCGTGGGTTTGCCCCGCTTTGTTCGGCTTAACCCTAAAACACGGGGTAAACCCCGTCGTTAACTATTAACTGGGAATCTCTCATCATTCGGAATTTACCGAAAGTTAACGGCGTGGGCTTGCCCCGCGTTGTTCGACTTAACCCTAAAACACGGGGTAAACCCCGTCGTTAACTATTAATTTATTAATTAATGGGCAGAAAATAAAAAATTGAATTATTAGAGATGCCCTACACTATTTTTTTACC
>JAIROD010000250.1 GCA_031257725.1 Planctomycetaceae bacterium
TGGTCATTCGATGGTAGGCAACCTTTCGTCGAAAGGTTGCGTTGCCGCTAGGCAACAGTGAATCAGATTCGATTGGGCAATTGGTGTTTCCGACCGGTTTGGAAACCGATTGCCAGCGGGAAACAGGGGCAAGTCGGCTATCGCCGACGCAACCTTTCGGCGAAAGGTTGCCTACCTCTTGAATCAAACAAAAACAACCAATATCATGCTGTTTGCGGTATAAAACGAATTTATTAATATTCTTACCAATATCCTACAACGACAACACATATTCGATAAGATCATCGAGTTGTTCTTCGGTCAGCGATTCAATATCGCCTTCCACATCGCCGTGTTTTCCTTTTTTGAAGAGGTCTTTCATATTGGTGTAACGTCCATCGTGTAGATAGGGAGCCGTGCGCCATGTTTCGACCAGAGTGGGCGTATCAAAACTGCCTTTCCGGTCATAATAACATTTTGTATTAACGTCGTGTAATTTTTGATCGGTGAACAGCGGAGCCGGATGGCAGGTTGCGCACCCGATTTTTGGGTTTTCAAAGATTTTTTTCCCGCGTTCCGCACGCTCACTCAGTTTGCCGTCCACAAGATAAGGACTTGTAACCGGTTGCATTGCGTGAATGTAAGCGTCAATATCCAGACATTTGGTTTCGTCCGGCATGGAGAAAAGAATAAACTGAAATCCGGTTCGCGTACAATGAGCGGAAGTTTTACGAACACCTTCCCACATTGCGGGCGGACATTTGTCACACCAGAGTAAACTTTTCGCGTTTTTGGGATTGCCCAGTCCATCGTTTAAGAGATCCCAGTTATAGGCGTCCATTCGTCCATCGGGATGGCAACTCGCGCAACTTTGCCAATACTGAAAGCAAAGCGTTGCGTCATTCCAATAAATTTCACCGCGACGTTCTTTCGTTAAATCGGGTTTAACGCCGAGTGCGATTTCCGTACCTTTAAGATTTCCGGGTGCGGTTAAATCAACCTTTTGAAGAGTATCGCTGTAATACATTCCCACATAAACATCGTTTCCAACTGCAACAATCGGACGTGCGCCTTTGCCGTTAAGCCGCACCCGTTTTTTCATTCCGACAAGAAACGCCAGATCATTCGGGACATCGCCGGCTTTTTCTGAGGCGTTGCGTCCTCCGGTATAACCGGTTGCCTCTTCATTGGGGTCGTCTTGCGGTAACGAGGCTAATTTTTTGTGCATTGCTTCGGTATCGACAATAATTAATTCGCTTGTTCCGGCAACAGCAATAAAAAGTTGTTTCCCGTCTGCGGAGGTGGTAATCCCCCACGGATTGGCTGCGCCCAGATCAACATCGTCAAGCAAAACCGTGTTGACAAAACCGGAACGTTTACTATCGAGTTGCGTTGTATCGATGATCGTGATTCCGTTGGTGTTCATCCAACCGCGTTCCAATTGAGTGGTGGGCATCTGAAACCGTGCCAGAATTTCCGAGAGATAAACATATCGTCCGTCCGGTGAAATACAAATTCCGTGAATACTGCCGCTGCCGTTGGGAAGCCGGATATTTTTCACCGTTCCCGAACCAACGTCGATTGCCGAAACTTCAGCCGCCACATCAATCGATGCATCGGGATCTTCCGGTATATTGGCAACATCATTCGGTACCGCGTTGGCAACATAAACCGTTTTTCCGTCTTTGGTCACCACCGCGCCGCGCGGTTCGCGAATCACGTTAATACGGCGAACAAGTTTTAATTCCGGCAAATCATATTCGGCAACATCGTTCTGGAAACGATTGCAAACGAAAATCTTTTTACCGTCGGGCGTGATTGCTGCGCCCATTGGCGTATGACCGGCAAGAGCTTCACGAATAATTTTACCGGCGGTCAAATCAACCGCTTGAACCAATCCGCGATAACCGCCGGAGGTTACATAAAGAGTTTTTTCGTCCGGACTTAAAACGGTTCCGGTTGGTTCGTTACCGACTGGAATCGTTTGAACGATTTTATTTTCCGCCGTATGGAACACGGCAATTTCATCAGCATCGAAATGGGCGATATAAATTGTTGAACCGTTTTTGGTTGCGGTTAAATCGAGAGGACCTTTATAACCATCCGCCGCCGAAACAGTGTAAACAGAGTAATTTGAAGTCGCCATCACGATAACAGAGAAACAAACAACAATAAAGGAAATAAAATGTTTGTACATAGATTTTGCTCCTTAAAATGGGGGTTGACCAAATCAATAAAGAGATTCGTTCAAGGAGAACCATCGACGGTTAAAAACTCCGTGAACATTGACGATGGGGCTATTGTCTCTTTTTTCCACATCAAAATCAAGACCTAATTAAATAAATTTTGGGGCATCTCTAAAAATTCTCCCCTTGCGTAGTACTTTTCAAGATTTATTTTTTTGTTATGATAAGGTAACTATTCAGTCGAGGAAGGTAGGCAACCTTTCGCCGAAAGGTTGCGCCGGTTGGTTTCTTATTGTGTTGTACGCTGTTGGTCTTTAATTTCCAGCCGTCAACAGACAAGTCGGCGAGTACACCGACGCAACCGCCCGCCGGTCGGTTGCCTACCGCGACTGAATAGTTACTTGATAAGATTTGTTTTGTCCTTTTTTCCATGTTCCCTTTTGTTTCCCTTTTAATGTTCATTCCCATGTCCCATCCTTCGTTTTTTGATGGTGAATATCAACTCGACAAGATTAACCAAATTAACGA
>JAIROD010000372.1 GCA_031257725.1 Planctomycetaceae bacterium
TTTTTTTAATAAGGTAATAAGGTTGATTGTAGGGAGTCCTTGGGGCTACTAAGGTTGTTTTGTTTGAAAAATAAGGTGAAAATAAGGTTTGTATAAACTTGCTTTGAAAATTCCACTGAAATATTACCTGTTTTCTATCTTTCTTTGTCAAGGGAATGTCTTGTTTTTCATGCCGATAGGTATAGAATGTTATTTTTGACAACCTTACCTGATATTTTTGACTATAACATGTCGAATGATGATGGTTTATAGTCCGGACGGGAAACAATCCGGCAGACAAATAGAATATAACCTGTTTAATAAAAAGAGTTTATATTCAATTTAATATTTGTCTTTTTCGGTTACCGTGTAAATCGTACCAACAGAATTATTCCCACCGACAACGGAATTACTATGAAAAGTTCAAAACCGAGCCTTTATCGCGAAGATTTTATTCTTGGTCTTGTGGAAGGCGAACTGAATGAAATGCTTTATACGTCCTGGGGGCAAGCCATTGCTCAGATGTTACCGGTCGGTTCCAAATTCCTTGTTACGTCGGATTTTCGCCGAAGTTCGGAGCAGTTCAAAGCGGCTTTAACCGAGGGGTTGCTCTCAAACGGGATTGATGTTTACAATTTCGGCAATATTCCGACCAATTTAACATCTTACGGATTGGATTTGGTTCCGGGCAATGCATTTGCCAGTGTAACCGGTGAAAATTACGCTTCTATCTGGAACGGTTTGCGCTGGTTTATTCCCGGTTGTCCTTTATCTAGGGCGGAGCAAATTGACCGACTTCGGCAAGAAGCCCAATCGCCGTCCCAACCTCGTGCGGTTGCACGCGGAAAATATACGACAGTCGATATGCTACCGACATGGTGGGCATTTTTGCAGGACGTTTGGTATGACACTCCGAAAGTTCCAGCACGGATTATTGTCGATCCGATGTACGGCAATTGGGCGCCTTTAGCGCAACAGGCATTACAAAAATGTTTTCCTCAAACGCTTTTCGAATCAATTCACAATGAACCGAAAGAAGATTTTGGCGGTATGCTTCCGGCATCCCGATGTCTGAAATCATTGTCAACATTGTGTTCAGAGGTGGTGCGTTGCCAAGCCGATCTTGGGGTTGCATTCGAAGCTGACGCTCACTCCTTCGCACTCATTGATAATCTTGGTCAACCGTTACTTTCTGAAGAAATCACATGGATTGTATTACATTATCTGCTGGGTAATACGATGAACGGTGAAGTTTTTCTCCATGATGTTAATTGTTCTGAAAAAATCATTATGGAAGGAATTCGGTTGGGTGCTTCTCCTCGTGTTGTCAAAAATACTCACACCACGTTTCTTGCCAAAATGCAGGAAACAAACGCTTTGATTGGATTTTGGCATGACGGAAGCCTTTATTTTCGTGGTGTTTACGGCAGGCGTATTGTTATTTTTGCCATCTGCTGGATTCTTGACCATTTCTTACGTCTTGGAATTCCTCTTTCGGAATGGCGAAAACAGTTTCCAAAATTTTATACCACTCCCGAAATTCGTACACCGTTTGTTCCGTTGGAAGCGGTGATTCAACGTCTTTCTGGGACATGGTCCTGTTCGCCGACTTCAACACTGGAAGGGATTCGGTTTGTTGTTCCTGACGGGCGTGTTCATATTCGGGTCATTGCGGATTTCGCCCAATTAGGTTTTCATTTCGAAACCGACAGCCAGTTATTGTTGCAAGAAATATTCTCAGAATGTTGCCATGCTCTGGAAGGACTGGATCATCTCGCCTTTTTCTTGAAAGAAGGATTGGCAAACTGGCGATAACAACTTCTAAAAAATATTATGTAACTCATGTTACGCAGGTGCAATTTATTGTTGTAACTATTCAGTAGCGATTCTATTGTTTATCATTAGACCAATAATCAAGAGGTTTTTACTAATACGGCGTACTCGCCAACATTGCCCCCTGCTTGCAGATGGAAATTAAAAACCAACTGCGTACAACTCGAATAATAAAACCAACCATTGCGACCTTTCGGCGAAAGGTCGCCTACCTCCTCGACTGGATAGTTACATAAATTTTACGGATTGTATTTATTTTTTGTCACGGTATTTTCTGCTGGCGTATTGTAAAAATTCGCGTTCTTCTTTGGTAAGCCCCGCTTCGCCGACTTTACCGTAACGTCCAAGAATTTCATCAAGCCGTTCTTCAAATTCATCATTTTTTTCCAGTTTCGTTTCCTTGACGGAGGTGTTATCAGGCGTATCCTTTTCCGAATAGGTATGTAATTTGGGTTTCCGTTTGAACATGTTACGAAACTTTTTTCCCCATCCGGTAAAACCGTTGGTGATTTTTTGGCGATATTGGGCGAAAAATAGATAGTAAAGAAGAGCAAACCCTGCCCCGGCAAGGTGAGCGGAATACGCAATTCCGCCTTTGCCAACACCAGAAGCGCCACCGGCATCCATGAACACAATAATCAGTCCAATCGCCCACATCGGTAACGGCAAAATTCCCCACAATAATACCGTTTTTCTGGGATAGAACAATGCGTACAGAATCACTATTGCCGTAACACCGCCGGACGCTCCCAAACTACCTGTTGTAGGGTTGAGGGCGGCGTGAACAATTCCGCTAAAAATAATGGCTAAAAGGTAAAACAAAAGATATTCGGCACGCCCAAGTTGATTCTCAATATTTTCGCTACGAATAATACCGATTCGTCCGGTTCCCATACCAAGCGTCATCCCATAACCAAACACCAACAACCCCAACATGTTTCCGGCAATATGCCAGAATGTAGAGGGAGAATGCGCAAAACCGGAAGTCAAAAATTTCCACCAAAGTTCAGGAGTATTAAATGTTCCCGGTACAACCGACAGAAAAAACGTAAGAGCATTGTCGGGAAAAAAGAAACCGTTGGCAATCCAAAGTGCGATATTGATAAAAATCAGGTACATTGTGACCGACATGGAACCGCTATTTCGTCGTGAACGAATATAGCCGTAATCATCATAAGGTTCGTATCGGTTGTAATCGCGGTCTTGAAATCCCATATTGGTTATGTTATAAAATTGTTATTGTTTGAGAAAAGATAATTATTCAATGGAATTTTTGTTTTCGCAACATGCGGTTATTCGTATTTGTTAACGGCGTAGGCTTGCCTCGCACTGTTAAATTTTATACACAATACGCAATACACAATACACCAAACGTGGGGTAAACCGCGTCATGAACAAGCAAACGAAAATGTCATTGAAATATTACAAAGATATTATATGGATTTTATTGTACAGTAAAAACAAACCTCTTCCCGGAGTTCGCGACAGGAATTTGTCGCTTCGAGACGGATGAAAGTCGGGCGTACACATGTCAGCCGGAATTGACTTTGATCCACGATATAAGTTGACCTTCCAGCAAACGCCGGAATAAAGAGGCTTGTATTTTACGAGATTATAGGAATCTTCGTTAAAAAAACAAGAGCATCTTATGAAAAAGTGTTTAATAACCGGAGTGAATGGATTTGTAGGGCATCACTTATTGCAGTATTTTGATACGGAGAAAACGGAGATCACCGATATTTTAGGCATGGATTATTTTCCGGAAACCGCAACATATACTCCTCAACAATTTTCCTACCATTTTGAACAAGTTGACTTAACCGAACCGGAACCGTTTACATCTCTTGCCGATAATTTTGATCCTGACTGGTTGATTCATCTTGCGGCGGAAAGTAGTGTGGCGGCGAGTTGGCGTGAACCGGATCGTTGTATGACGAATAATTGGAATATAAATTATAACATACTTCGGTTTTTGAAGTTACGTCCCATACGATACCGGTCGAAATGTCGGATGTTAGCGGTGGGTTCGTCCGAAGTGTACGGTTACAGGGAAAACTGGCAGGAACCACTGGAAGAATCACACCCAAGACTCCCCTATAATCCCTATGCTGTCAGCCGTGTTCATCAGGAAGATTGGATTCAACTGAATGTCAAATGGCATAAACTAAACATTGTCTCCACCCGATCATTCCATCATACCGGTCCCGGACAAACTAACCGGTTTGTTATTCCATCGTTTATTGGTCAATTACAGGAAGCCCGAAAAAATGGGCAGAAAACCGTTCATCTCCAAACCGGCAATATCCGTTTGATTCGGGATTTTTCCGATGTTCGCGACATGGTGCGGGCATATCATCTTTTACTCGAACATGGTCAAAGCGGTGAAGTGTACAATATTTGTTGCGGCGAGGGTGTTTCTCTGTTGAATATTATTGAAATTCTTGCGGAGATTCTGGAGTTGGACGTAACAATTGAAATTGATGAAACGTTATGCCGTCGCGGAGAACCGCCGATTGTGATCGGCAATCCCCAAAAAATATTCCGCACAACCGGTTGGACTCCGCAATTTTCACTGGAACAAACACTCCGAGATATGATACAAAAACAAAATTAATCGCACAAAAATAATTGTTTTGACTAATATATTCAACTAATTATTTTGACTTCGGTTAATTTCAGTCGAATAAAATTAATTTTTAGACAATTTTGTTGTTTTTTGCATTATTAAAACGATAATTTGTTTCTTTTTTGTAATATTTTCTATATTTTATCCCGTATTCAATTATCATACTGAAAATTTTCCTAGCGTTCAGAGGGTGGTTGTTAAAAAGGATAAAATTTTAGGTCAATTATTGGCAGGTAGGCGACCGTCCAGCGGACGGATTGCCTACCTCGCAATTTTCTACTTTAATTGACCTAATTGAACAACCAGCCGGTGAACGCTAGGAAAATTTTCGGGGAACCTCTAATAAGTCAGAATTTACCGAAAGTTAACGGCGTGGGCTTGCCCCGCGTTGTTCAACTTAACCCTAAAACACGGGGTAAACCCCGTCGTTAACAAAATTTACCGAAAGTTAACGGCGTGGGCTTGCCCCGCGTTGTTAGGCTTAGCCCCAAAACACGGGGTAAACCCCGTCGTTAACAAATGGGCAGAAAATAAAAAATTGAATTATTAGAGATGCCCAAAAAACTTTAACAACCTTTTTAGAAAAGGAAAAGTTGACATGAGAATGAATTTCAACATTCGACGTTATGTGTTTACCGGTTTGTTACTTTTAACACCGGTGTTGTTTGCTGTTACCGCTTCATTTGTTGTCGCCCGTGAATGGACGATGACGGTGGACGGTACGACTGCCAAAATCAATGGAGAATTTATCAAAGTTGAGGATGACGAAGTGCATCTCGATTTGGGAGCAGTCAAAACAACGGTCAAAATGAACCAACTATCTTCTGAAGATCGAGCATTTGTTCTTCAGAAAATCGACGACGCTTCAAAGGCAAAAAGTGAACCAAAAACGGCGACCGAATCCGCAAAGACGGCTGACACCGAAAAACCGGCAGAGAGTGAAGAGGAAAGCACGCCTTTCGACGATGTGAATGTTACGCCGGAAATGTTTACTAAGATCAAGGCGGCGGCGGAACAAGGGGATGCCGATGCACAATCCATTCTCGCAATGTGTTACTTGGTGGGGAAAGGAACAACGCAGAATAAAGACGAAGGACTCAAGTGGCTGATCAAAGCCGCAAAGAATGGAGAGAAGAACGCCATCGAAATATGCGAAAAGTTAGAAGTTGACTTAGAAGAATCGGCAAAAAGTGAAGACGACCTTGACGATCTGAATTATACGCCGCTTGTTCTCAAGGGGCATACCAGTGGTCTGGAATCTGCGGTCTTTTCCCCTGATGGCAAGAAGGTGGTTACCGCAAGTTCTGACGAGACCGCCCGAATTTTTGATGCGGAAACGGGAAAAGAATTACGACAACTCAACGGGCATAATTACTTCGTGTGTTGTGCTTCCTTTTCCCCCGACGGCAAGAAGGTGGTTACCGCAAGTAACAAGACCGCCCGAATTTGGGATGCGGAAACGGGAAAAGAATTACGACAACTCAACGGGCATACCGACGATGTGAGATCAGCTTCCTTTTCCCCCGACGGCAAGAAGGTGGTTACCGCAAGTACGGACAAGACCGCCCGAATTTGGGATGCGGAAACGGGAAAAGAATTACGACAACTCAAGGGGCATACCAGCTGGGTGAGATCTGCTTCCTTTTCCCCCGACGACAAGAAGGTGGTTACCGCAAGTGAGGACGAGACCGCCCGAATTTGGGATGCGGAAACGGGCAAAGAATTAATACTACTGTAGGGGCATACCGACCAAGTGAACTCAGCTTCCTTTTCCCCCGACGG
>JAIROD010000408.1 GCA_031257725.1 Planctomycetaceae bacterium
TAATGTTCGCAACTATTATCAAAAGTCCGAAAGATTATCATCACGCATGTCCCAAAATTACTACACCATTTGTTAACGACGAGGTTTACCCCGTGTTTTAGGGTTAAGTCGAATAACGCGGGGCAAGCCCACGCCGTTAACTTTCGGTAAATTCCGAATGATGAGAGATTCCTTATTTTATGTTGCAGCGTTTAATTTGAATAATTTATTTGCGCAGAGTTCCTTACTCAGATGCCTTATGACCTAAAACTTCGTTGGCGTGACGGCTGAAATAGCCGCGTAAATCTTTTGAATAATCTTCCAAAATCTTTTGACCCAAACCATCAACATCGCCAAGACGATACAACGCACGGGCAAAACCAATTTCAATTAACGAATCACGACGGCTTTTTTCTGCAACACCGCCGCGCGGGTCAGCCTGATCCCATTTTCGTGCGGTATCGAGATTGTGATGAACATAACCGGCAACTTTCGGTTTTTTCAAATGTTCCGCAATGATCGGCGCAACCGATTTATCGCCAATCCATTCCAACGCCAAATAGCACGCCCGATGATGTGAAAAGTCGTCTTCCGCTTTGAGTTTTTTGAGCAACTCGGCGATTACTGTTGCGCCGCGCGGGTCTTTGGTTCGTCCGAGCATCATAATGTAACGGTCGAGTTGACTGGACGCCCAACCGAACTGCCCCATTCCGCGAAAGTTCCAACCTTTATCCCAATTACCGGCAGCTTTCACCGCACTGAGTAACGCGTCGGCTCCGGTCGGATCGTACATTCCGGCAAGAACCATTGCGTACGCTAATTTATTTTCCGGTGTTGCGGATTCGTGATACGCTTTTTGTAACAACGGAACGGATTCTTTCGGATGCCAGAGTAAATTGGCGGAACCCTTAAAACCGTCCGGCAATGTTTTAATATCTTCCGGTAACGCCGAAACAGAATCGTCGTAATTGTCCTGATCCGTCAACACCGTTTCCGGCAAATTACCGATTTCGACAAGATGTTTTTGTACCGGTTTGATGTCCAGTTTTCGTAACGGAACATTATCTTTTGCCGCTTTTGCCGCAAGACAACCGAGTGCGTAACCTTGATTTTGTAAATCCGGTTGCATCCGAATAATCGGAATCGCATCACGATGACAACTTGTCGCCAAACCGCCGACAAACATTCCCTCAAGTCCTTGCGGCAAACAACTCCGCATCGGAACGTCACAAAAATGTCCGTCGTGGTGAAGATGTTCAATTTCAAGATACGGCGTTAACGTGTAACCGTGCGTATCGAAATTGCTCCTCGACCGAACAATCGTATCAGGATAGGTACGTTTGTTGACTTGATCAAGAACCGTAAACGTGAAATCACCGATAATTTGCGGACGTTCCCGTGTATCGAGAATTTTTCCGAAATCAAATGCGTTTGGAAATTTTTCTTTTCCGTAAATAAAAACGTGTGTAACATCTTCCATATCGCTTTCGTCAACGTACATATAATCCGTATTGGTGTAGGACGCTCCAAGATTTCGCGGCGGCAAACCATGTCCTTGTGTTGCGATTTCCTTATCGTCAACATATTTCATCGGCGCACCGGCAACTTCCGCCATTCCGCCATGTCCGGTTGCATCAATCACCACCTTTGCCAGAACAACACGTTGTCCCGCCGGAGTTGTAACAAGAACACCTTTAACCGTCGGTGTTCCGTTAATTGTTTCAACAACCGTTCCGCTTCCGAGAACGCCGTACCAAACATCGGCTCCGGCTTCGGCAAGTTTGGAACGCCACCAATGTGTGCGTTGTTCGATATTCCACGCGGTTTTACCGTATTCAACTTCTTTGCAAAAACCGACACGGTTTCCCCAATAATAAATTGAAATCGCTCCGGCAGTTCCAACTCCGCCGAGATCGTGTAAATATTCGAGAACCAATGTTTTTGCGCCTTGACGTGCAGCGGAAATTCCAGCCGGTGCACCGGTTGTCCCGCCGCCAACAACCACAACATCGTATTCGTCAATTACCGGAATTTTCTGCTCTTCCTGTTTCATAAAACCAAGCGGTTTTTTGTACGCTTTCACATTCGAGAGTGATTCCTTGATTTCACCGGAAAATTGTTGCGATAAATTATTTATGTATGTATTGAGTAAAACTGTTAAATGTTCAGGTGAAATTTTATTAACATTTTTAATTTTTTCCACTGTTTGTTGACCTAATACTTTTGATTTTTCGATAAATTCAATTGTTCCGTATTTTTTAAACTCCGGCGACGAAACAACAATTTGATCTGCTGTAAATTGTTGGTTGGGATCAAAGGTTGCCAGACGAATTTGTGTTTCGAGTTCGTTTTGTAATTTCAAATCACCTTTAAGATAACCCCATCCGGTTTCATCAGGTATCTCAAACGTGTATTGAATGATCGGATAAACACCGGCTTTGGCATTCTGTTGTTCCGGAAAACTCCATGCTCCTTTGGGCGGTTGTCCGTAAAACGGTTCGCCCATAAATTCGTGCGAAATATTTTTTAATAACGGAAATTTTGACAGATCAATTTGTTCCGGTAATTTTGGTTCGCCGCCGATTACAACATATTGAGCGGTAAAATGTCCTTTGAAAGTTTCTATATTAGGAGTTAAGATATTCGTCTTATATTTTGTTGAGAATAATATTTTTTTGGCAAGAATAATCTGTTTTCCGGCACGATTATTAATAACAATTCCACCCGGCAGATCGAGTTGGTCTTTTAATATTCCGACTTGATAAGTGCTGTACAAAAACTGAACACCGGCATCAAGCAACATTTTATCGAGTGTCCTTTTGACGTGCATCGGACGCGGTGCAGGATGAGTGTAAGGCGATTTGCCGTCGGCGTTCCATACTTTCGGTTGCGGAATTGCCGACTTGTTCGGCAACACAATAATTTCACCAAGCAAAATACGTTTCGATTTTTCCGACTTTTTAATTTCAAGTTTCAAATAACGTGCGGTTGTGGGTTTGTCGAGTTCGAGACGAAATTCATCGACAGAATCATAACCGCGTTGATTGACGGTTTTCAAAACCGGTTTCGGTAATTCGATCCATTTTTCGTCGTCATCGCTTGCCGAAACAACAACATTATTCATCACAAAATCATCCTGTCGATGAAAACCGAGCAACGACACCACACCAACATTTTGTGATTTTTTAAGATCAAGAATAATTGTTGTATTTCCATTGAGTTGTAAACTTTGCGTTACGGGATCAGCGGCAACACCATCGGCAAGCCGATTTTTTTTATTTGTTTCGGGATGTGCTTTGTCGATGGGTTGTTCAATTTTATACGTAAAAGAAATTTTGTTACCGGCTTGAAGGATTAAGAGGGACGATGGAGT
>JAIROD010000419.1 GCA_031257725.1 Planctomycetaceae bacterium
TTGTTAGGAAAATAAGGTTGAAAATAAGGTTTGTTGAAACAATTACTATATGTTGGCGCAAATTCCACTGAAATATCACATCGATTAAAATCGACTTTAATCAACTCAAATCGACGGAAATTGAAAAGATAAAAATTTCACTGAAATATTACCAATAAACTTTATTCGTGACCGATTTATCATTTTTCGTAACTATTCAGTCGTGGTAGGCAACCGACCGCCGGGCGGTTTTAAACAATACGGTGTACTCGCCGACTTGTCCCTGTTGACGGCTGGAAATTAAAGACCAACCGCGTACAACACCATAACAAACCAACCGGCGCAACCTTTCGGCGAAAAGTTTTCACTCACGGTTGCCTACCTTCCTCGACTGAATAGTTACCATTTTTCTTTGTGCCTTTGTGGGAAATATTTATCGCAACAAATATCTGGCATGAATTATCTACTGAAAAAACGGATTAAGTTGTCGGGAAATTCCAGCCTTCGCGGAAAGTTGGTTTGATGTAGGCGTTGACCTCGTTGGAATCGGCGGTCATTTTTTCGGGATTCCATGTTGCCTTGTTCACACCAACCCGATGCATTGTCGCCGCAACAACAATTGCCTCCGTGTATTGTCCGGCATATTCGAAACGACATTCACACAACTCCGGTTTATTCAATTTGATCGCTTCAAGCCATTGACGATGATGACCAACACTCGGTGAATAAGTCGGTTGCGGCGGCTGAAAATCCGTAAAATTTTGTTTCGGAAATAATGTGTGATAACCGTAATGAACCTGAAGCGAACCGTTTTTGCCGACAAATAAAACACCTGCCGATGGCGCAACATCAATCAAATCGTCTGCGATTCCTTCCGGTTTACGATTTCCGTCATACCAATGCACTTTCAACGGTTTTCCGTTCGGATATTGATGTGTCCAGATAATATGTTGTTGATCGCGATTGTAAAGCGGATGCGGTTCGGGACCGTCAACCTCAATGGTGGACGGCGGAGTTAAGTTCAACGCTGTCCAGACCAAATCAATGGTGTGCGGTCCCATTCCTGTAACCCAACCATTGCCCGAATGCCAGAATCCGTATTTACTGAACGATAACCACGCATGGTGAAACGGTCGAAACGGCGACGGTCCAAGCCAGAGATCATAATCAAGCTCCGCCGGCACCGCCGAACTCCCAACCGGTTCCTCCTTCGGAACATAAGTCCCGCGGCACCAAACATGCACCTCCGCAATATCACTCACTTCGCCAATAACGCCCGCACGAATCAATTCAATTGCACGATAATAATGTGCACCGTTCCACGCGCGGACTTGCGTACCGGTTTGCGTGCAAAGTTTTTTCTGTTGCGCAAAATTAGTCATCTGACGAATTTCCCAAACGGAATTAGCAAGCGGTTTTTCGCAATAACAATGCAAACCAAGATTCATCGCACTACAAGCAATAATTCCATGCGTATGATCAAGTGTTGCAATTAAAACCGCGTCAAGTTCTTTGCCTTTTTCGTCAAGCAAAACGCGGTAATCTTTGTAACGATGTTCAACTTTATATTTATCGGCTTGTTTGTTAAGCGTGTAAGAATTGACATCGCAAAAGGCGAAAAATTTTTCGGAATTATTTGTTTCTTTAACCAATTCCGCAATATTCCCCCCGCCGCGACCGCCAACTCCGATCACCGCAATATTCAACTTGGAATTTGGACTCTTGTCCGCAAGAACAGCCGGCGCAAAAATTGAACCAACCCCCGCAATTGTTGCCGCCTGCATAAAACGGCGGCGTGATGTTGTTTTTGTACGTTTCATAAATTTTCCTTTCGGTAAAAAAATGAGGTTTAATGTTTAGGTTATTAAAAAGACAAAATAAACAAATTTTCAGGATTTACAGATAATTTGTCAATTTTGCAAATTTTGTTAATTCTGTTTAAAAAATTAAATTTTATTTTTCGTTTTGGAAATTTTTCCACGATTCTTTTTTGGTGTTATCATTATCGGCTGCGTTGTGAAGCCAAAGTTGGTAACGCAAAATAAGCGGTTTGTCTTTTTTCAAGATGTAACGTGTCCCTTTTTTAGGAAACGCAGGTTGAAACCAATTTAAGTTAGGATATTGTATCAAGTCGCCCGGATAATCGGGGTTGGTTGCTTTTTCAAAAATCGTCAACTCCGTATGTCCGTCGGATTTCGGATTTTTCCACGAACCGAAAACCCATGCGGGTAGTTCCTGTTTTGGAATTGTTGTTTCTTTTTCTTTTTCGTTTCCGTAAAATGAACCGCTTTTAAATTCCTTGAGCGGCAACATACGGGTATTGAGTCCGCCGTAATGTTGCGTTTGGCGGCGCGCTAAGGTTACTTCGTCAACCAACGACTCAAACTGAAAATCAAGATTGATTTTTCGTCCGTTTTTGTCAACCGGCAACACTGTGATTGTTCTTTGTTCGCGGACAATTGGTTCTTTGTCCTCCCACTTCCAGACATTTTCCGCAACTAATTTTAGTTGTCCGTTTTCAGTAACAGTTTCAATTTTATCGGTTGGTTGGGTAAAAATTTTCTGCAGCGCGTGCAAATCGCCGAGTTCGTTTTTGTAACCAACTTCCGGCACCGCCCAATAAATTCCGCGATGATGCGGATGATCGCTACTCCAATCTTTCGTAATCGGTTCGCCGTCCAGATCGTAAAGCGGATGAATGTAATTGCTGCGCGGAACAGCATATTTTCGGTTTCCTTGTGAAATACTCTCAAAGTATCCGTCGGGCAAGGGCAACGTTTTGTAATTGTACTGCAAAACAGGTTTGCCATTTTCCAAAATAAGCCATTGACCCGTTTCGGAATTTGTCTTAACCTGAAACTCCGCAAATACAAAATTCGACGCAATTTCAACTCCAAAAAACGTAACGACCGACAAAAATAGTACCAATAATTTTTTTGACATTGGTAATCTCCTTTCAACTTGTTAAAGTGTTTAACGATTTTTTTGAAATGACTAAACAAACAAATTACGAAATGGATGAAACTTTTTTTGTTTGTCCATTTGTTTTTTTGTATAATTTGTGTTTTCAAAAAAATAGTTATGATGTTTAACAATAATTTCGCAACGAAATTATTGTTGTTTTAATTTGACGTAAGTTCAAAATTCAAAGTGTTGATTCCTTTTTGAATAGTTGCGGTTAAACCGCTGGTTTCGGGATTAGTGTAGCGAATCGGTATCAAAAATTCATCTCCGCCCATCGTTACAGAGTTACCAACTGTTGGAGTTGAAGGATCGGAATCGTCGGAAACATTGACCGCAGAGGGTCTGTTTTCCGTTTCTTTAATCGCGATAATCGCAACTGCCGCCAGACCAACCGGAGTTCCGTCATCTTCAACAAAAGTCGTTACCCTTTGAATCACGCCGTTTTCGATAATACCGAAAGCGTCTCGTGTTCCTTTTGTTGTAAAAATAATGTTTCCTTTTTTCAAAGGCTGCCCATCCAACGTGACCGTTCCTTCGACTTTGCCGAGAGTAGGTTTCGATGAATCGCACCCCGAACAAAATAATACTAGTAACGAAAAACAAATAAAATTAATTTTCAAAAATTTTTTCATGGTTTAAATTGTTCTAAAAATAAGGTTAAATTTATTTGTTTTAAAATCCCGTTGTTGTTTCACCGCCGTCACGTGACGCTAAGGCACGGTAAACGGTGCCGTCAAGATTTTCCGAAACAAAACGAAGTGAACCATCACACAATGAAAAATGGGCACCGCCGGTGTGCATACTTCGGAAACCGACATTATAATCCCATGTTGTCAGACCATCAATAGTAGTTGATCCGGCACTGTTCGGGAGTTTTTCGATCAACCATTGATTACGAGCATTGATCGGATGAGCCGTATTGGCAAAACATTGCGATCCCCAATTTTGCCAATGACTCAATGTTCCGATACATTCACCAATGAGAAATGTATTGGACAAACCATCGGTAATATCTTCAAAAGCCGCTGCCCATCCAGCAACACCGATAACTCCCCGCGGCTTCGTAACATTATTTCCTGCTCCGGTATTAGTAGTAACATTCTGATTGTTGCGTGTTCCCCAACCAAGACCAGTAGAGTTACGATGATCACCGATGTTGGCAGCATAATCACATTGGGATATCGTCCAGTTATTATTGACTTGAATACCGCCGGAAACACTCCAACCTTCCTCACCCGTAATTTCCCGACTCAAATAATCGGAAGGACAAAGAAAATTCGGATAAATTGTTCTCATAATTTTGTAGTTACAACTAACAGAGGAATCTCTCATCATCTGATCATGATTACTTCCAGTCCAACTCGCAGGTCTGTCGTAAGGAGTTTTTGACCAATCAATACTGTCAAAAGTTGCAGCTCCCTCAACAAAAGGTAACAGCCGCACCGCCCAGTTCCAACCGGCAGTTCCCTTACCGCCAACACTTGTATCACTTCCGCCGTCACAATGCGGGAGTCTCAAATTGGTGTCATGAAAATTGTGCATTGCCAACGCAATCTGCTTCGCATTGTTAGCACATTGAGTACGCCTCGCCGCTTCGCGCGCCGCCTGAACCGCAGGCAACAGAAGAGCGATTAACACACCAATAATCGCAATCACCACAAGAAGTTCGACAAGAGTAAAGCCGAACCGTGAAGAGCGGAAAAGAGTTGAAAATTTTGCTGAATAGCGTCGGAAAACCGAACACTCTCCACTATCCGTTATTAACTCTCCACTCCATACTGCACCCCTCCCTGCCTTGCGCAGTTTATCCATTTTAACATTTGGCATTTTTCAACGAAAAACACCAAAATCCCAACCAAACACATCATTACATTTTTCATGGTCAATCTCCTTAGAGTATGCGCTTTGATGGGTAAAACGTGCGCTTTGATATTTTATCAGGTGCCTCATAATCTATTCTCCAGTAAAAATCCGAAAATTTGGAATATTCGACATTTCTAAACAGCCAGCAACTTTTCTTTGGGCAATAAATTTTTTATTGCGATCTTTAACCACAATAAACGCTTTTTCTAAATCTCTGTGGTCATACCTCGC
>JAIROD010000450.1 GCA_031257725.1 Planctomycetaceae bacterium
GTCAACACAGTTCTTGAGCGATTCATTCTCCTCAAGTAACTGACGAATCGTCTCGGCAACGTGGGAACATTCGGAAGAATGACTACCCGAAAAACAAAACAAATTATGGGGAAGTAAACTAGTAAACATAACGACAGAAGTATAGCAAATAAGCAAAAAATAAAAAAGACCAATTTTTAAAATAGACAGTTACGACGCGTCGTGTTCCCTTATTTGAGGAATTGTTACCTTATTTGATGGCAATCAAGGAAAAAAGTAAACCGGATCAAGAGTTTGTTTTTGAGCGATATCGTACTCATAGTAATGTTGCGGCACCAATTCAAAAGAAAATGAAAAAA
Source organism: Planctomycetaceae bacterium (assembly GCA_031257725.1). GTDB lineage: Bacteria > Planctomycetota > Planctomycetia > Pirellulales > Thermoguttaceae > WRKP01. Next base: position 339 of record JAIROD010000450.1, read on the forward strand.
GCCGGTTTGTATATTTGGGACGAATTTTTTATTGCTCAGCGTTCAAGTTGTATTACAGACAAGGACAAGGAAGGGATGTCTCTGTATAGACAAACGGCGATTTTTGGCAATACCGATGAGATTCGACGAAAACATTATCGGCAACCGGATACAGAAGAAGAGTACGCCGCTCTTGGTAAACGGAAAAAGTCAAATGAGTCCCAGACCTTCGCCAAAACTCCCGCTGAAATTCCCACATTTAGGACTGCTTTTAGGTCAATAATCGAAAATAAGGTTGATTTTGATGACATTCTTGATGTAATGGAACTTTCACCGCAACAACGCCAAGAAGTATATAATGAGATTCGTTCTAATCCAGACTTAGGATTACTTTATGCTGACTTAAACTCAATGCTGACAACATCTTCCGAAAAAGACTATAACAAACATTCTATTGAAGATATTGTAAAAGAAGGATACGAATTTATAAAAAACTTTTCTGTACGAATTGAAAATTTGACGGAAAAGTATAAAGGAGATTTAGATTCGTGCGAGGGTAACGGAGGACAAGGGATTCGAACCCTCAACCGGTTTCCCGGCAACTGATTTCGAGTCAGCCCGCTCACCATTCGCATATCCTCCGAATTATTCCGATTCGTTCATCTTAGAACGTGAACAAGAAAACAGATTTTATTCTAACGGTTTCCCGTCTTTTGACAAGCCCCTAAAAACGGTACTTTGGGAATTTCCTTGAAAATTTAAACAGAACAAAACGTCAAAACATTATTCGTAACTATTCTGCCGTGTGTTTGGCGAATTGAATTTTTTGATGTGTATGTGTGATCGATATTTTCGGACATTCCTATTAAGTGTTGTCCGATACGCCAACCAACAACCACGACTGAATAAATTACCGTTTACCGTTATTTTTCAGTTTCGTTACTGTCCGGCGAAAACGCAGGTATAGATCGTTGATGTTCTTCGTCTTCAAAACGACGCATGAGCAGCATTTTTGAAAAAAACAACCAGTCAATAAAAATGTCACCAACCATCGACAGAAAACTCCCTGCCGTTGCGCAACAGAATAACATTAAAATTCGGTTGAAAAGATAACGATTGCCAACACTCTTCAACCAAACCCAGCAAGTATCGGAAGTGATAAAGAAAACACCGCAAAAGAGTCCGCACCAAAATCCCATACACTGCGTACACGAAATAAGTCCCAGCAAAAATTCGGTAAGTGTAAAACCTGATCGTAACCCTTTTTGCTCACGATATGATCGAATTCGTTCCGCTCTGTTTGCCAGAAAATCACGGAATGGTTGAAACAATGTCCCGCGAACCAATATGAGCGTCATTCCAACCGTCGCTAATGCAAAAAGAACAAAATCAACCATGAGCGTTTACCTCAATTTCTCTGCGGAGTTTTCAGTAACCCATTTTCTGCAAACGAGCCGGTAAATAACATTCAACCGCTAAACATTGATCCGGCGAGTGTTGAACTTCTGTTCAACATATCTATTTACGGTACTGATTCCTATTACGGTACTGATTACTACCGTATAGATTACCGGTTTAGGTTTCATTTAATTTTACCGAGTCCAACTCGGACCGCCGTAAATTGTTCCGCTTGATTTTGACGTTGACGTTGAAGATAAAGTTGAAGTCGAAGCAACCGTTCCTGCCCAACTTGTCTTATTAGAAGACGCATTGCATTGCGGACAATAACCCGAACTTGTAACACCCGATGCCGTATAAAACGAATTTTGCGATTGACCGGCAGATTTTTTTTGCGAAGTCAATGTTTTACCGCATGTCTCACAAACGTAACTATCACTGCCAACCCGCCCGCCATAACTCGCATAAACATTGGAAGTTACAGAGCTTGCTTTGCCGCAAACCGAACAGTAATTACTGCTGTTCAAACCGGAAATAACTGAACTACGTGTAATTGTTGCTGCTGAAATAGCCATTGTCTCGCTCCTTCCTGAAAACTCGGCTTACCGGAATCCAAACCGGTACTCATAAACTATTATTGCGTTTATCGTTTGGTACACCCAAAAAAATAATTATGAACAACTGATTTCGACTTGTACCAGATATTCACGTATCACTGATTTTGCCGATTTATCCGGTTATATCGGTCAGTCGTAATTCTCTATTTTATTTTCAACCTATTAATTAATAGTTAATAGTTAACGACGGGGGGGGGAGCCCGTGCTGTGAAGTTAAGCCTAACAACGCGGGGCAAGCCCACGCCGTTAACGTTAGGTAAATTCTGAATTATGAGAGATTCCTAATTGTTGGTCAATTTTAACCCCATCACGGTAACTGTCCATTTTAATTTTTTCAAAATCAGCAGAAATTTGTCGAAAAATGGAATAGTTTTAGGTAGAAATCAATGTGGTCTTGAAAAAGGTCAAAAATGTCAGATAATTTATAAAGTTTTAGCAATCTCTAATAATTCAGAATTAACCGAAAGTTAACGGCGTGGGCTTGTTCGACTTAACCCCCAAACACGGGGTGAACTACGTCGTTTAACTAACAACACGGGGTGAACCCCGTCGTTAACTAACAACACGGGGTGAACCCCGTCGTTAACTAACAACACGGGGTAAACCCCGTCGTTAACTAACAACACGGGGTGAACCCCGTCGTTAACTAACAACACGGGGTAAACCCCGTCGTTAACTATTAATTTATTAATTAATTAATAGGTTGAAAATAAAAATTTGAATTATGAGAAACGCCCTTTTGCTGTTAGTTCTTTATTACGTCAACAATTTACGCTGATAATTTTATCAGGAGGTTTTCATGCAACCCGCACTCGATTTTTTGACCGCAAATCCCGTAACTTTTTTTGCCACCGCCGCCGAAGGGAATCAACCCAAAGTTCGACCAATTCTTTTTTGTTTTGAAGAAAACGGAGTTCTTTGGTTTTGTTCCGCCAAAAGTAAGAGCTTTTGGAAAGAAATGAACGCCAACCCGCAAGTCGAATTTTCCTCTTTCGACCATGCAAACCGTTGGATCCGCGTCGCCGGCACTGTTACATTCGACGACAATCTGAAAATTAAAACAAAAATTCTGGAACAGTACGAAAATATCCGCGCCATTTACCAATCACCGGATAATCCCGAATTTGTTTCCTTTTGTCTTGAACATTGGAACGCCGCCCTTTACAGTTTTACCGATCCTCCCGTTTCCTTTTCACGTTGACGTTTCTTTTTCATTCATCATGTTGAATTTAACGGTGTTTCCTAATGAAAAGATTCTATAAACGGTTTCGGTTTTGGTTTCATGGATTGCGTCCGGCTCATGCGCTGATGGTTGGTTACGCTTTTTATGTGATCATTGTTTTTTTGTTACTGAGTCTTCCGATTTGTTGGCAAACCGATTGGATTTCACCAATGGATAATTTATTCATTGCGGTTTCTGTTATCAGTACCGCCGGTTTGACAACCGTGAATACCGCTGAAGTTTACAATGTTTTGGGACATCTGGTTTTTTTGGCGGGCATTCAGATCAGTGGTCTTGGTTACATGACCATTGGTTCTTACGCTATTCTTGCCTCCAAAGGACATTTGTCGAAAAACCGAATCAATATCGGTAAAGCGGTTTTAGCGATGCCGGAATCTTTTGAACCGGTTCGGTTTCTTCGGAATATTATTGTGTTCACGTTCACCATAGAACTTTTCGGTGCGTTAATTCTTTGGCAGGCGTTTACTGAAGCCGATGTTCCCTATCCGCTCTGGACAGCGGTTTTCCATTCGGTTACCTCGTTTTGCACTGCCGGATTCAGCACCTTTCCGAATAATCTCGAAACATTTTCAAATAACATCAAAATCAGTCTGACCATTTCTATTTTGAGTTTGCTTGGAGCGATCGGGTTTATTGTTCTCAATGACCTGATCAACTCCATTCGAAGTAAACATGTTCGTGCAACATTGACAACACGCATTATTCTTGTTGCAACATTCGGAGCAATCACCGTCGGCACCGCTCTGTTGTTTTTTGATGTCGGCATTTCACATTTGCCGTTACGTGAACGTTTATTGGTTGCGTTTTTCCACGCTCTATCGGCGTTGACCACTTCCGGTTTCAACACTTTTACCATCAGCAAACTTTCTGCGGCAACAGTTATGGTGGTGATTATATTGATGATTCTCGGCGCATCGCCCAGCGGTACCGGCGGCGGACTCAAAAGCACCACCTGGTCGGCGGCAATCGCAACAATTATGAGTTTTCTTCGCGGTCACGATGAGATTACATTTTTCAAGTATAAAGTTCCGCATGGTCGAATTACAGCGGCTTTCGCGGCAATTGCTCTGTATTTGATTGCGTTTTCAGCCGGTACGTATTGCCTGCTTATTTTCGATCAGCATCCGTTTGAAGATGCCGCTTTTGAAGTTGCGTCAGCGTTGGGAACGGTCGGTCTCAGTCGTGGTATTACGTATGATCTGACAATAGGCGGGAAAATTGTTATTATCGTAATGATGTATATTGGACGTTTAGGCGTTGTCTCACTCGCACTGGGAGCGGTCGCCCTTTACAAAGATAAAGAAACATCACACGAAAATCACGAATCTACATCGGAAAAAAAAGGCGATATCGTTTTATAAAAAATGATTGATCGTTTCTGAATTTATGAGACAATTATTGTGTCTATGGCAGACGGGAACAAAACGCAGTAACCGCCTGCCTCACTGCAATTCATGAAGATCGCCAAAATTTTATCCATTGGAACACACCGCCGGTGAACGCTAAGAAAAATAGAATCGATTAAAATTAACCGAAATCGCCCCAAACCGATTGAAGTTGATTTTTTGGGGTGTGAACTCTGAAAAAAAACTTTGGACAATGAACATTGTTTAAATAGGTTCGTATTCTATCTTAATTCTAACACGATGAGCATTCGGCTTTCTAAGAATGCGGCTTCTTGCATCTAATTGTTAAAACCGTCATAACTCGCCTCTACAATGCGAAGTCACTATTGTTTTATAGTTATTATGTGAAAAATTTTTATTGACTATTGATAGGCGGCAAAGTAAAATTAAAAAACGTGAAAACTTATAGAAGTTTTTGTTTAATTTTTTAACGGAAGTTTGCGGAAGGTAATTTGCTTGCGTCACTCTTTACAATCCACGTTTCCCGTTATTAACAATCATTTGTGTTTCAATTGCTCATGTTGGGCAATATTTAGTGGAAAGTTTACTAGTTAATAGTGAAATGTAACTACCATTACGCTTGCGTCACTATCTCACCTAAATCCACTCTCCACTATAAAAGTTATTAAGTAAAATTTTTTCCAATTAAGGAGAATTTCCATGACAACACTTTTTTCTGCGCGGAGACTCTCGAAAAAGAGCTCAAAAATTTCGAAACGGATTTTAGGAATGGAATCCCTCGAAACTCGGGAACTACTCAGCATTAACCCGCTGGGAATAGACCACAACATCAACCCCTATTCCGCCCCCGATTTCGTACAAATAAACACAACCGCCCAAAATTTCAATACGGAAAATGTTGGGAATACGATTAATATTACGGCCAATGCACAGGCTGATAAAGCGGTCTTGGCTGCCGCCGCTCAATTGGTTACGCCGCTGGCGGCAACGTACAGCGGAACAGCGGTAACCAATTCTATTGCAACAACAAACGGTGTAACAACAAATCAAGTAACGCTCACTTGGGGAAAACCGACAAAATATACCGTATCAAGCGATCCTAATGACGGTTGGAAAACCGCGCTGCCCAAAGGAGCAACTTATAATATCAATATTTTTGATGGCAATGATGCTTTCATCAAAACGGTTAATGCCGGTACAAAAACAACATACACCCTGACGGGATTGGATGCCGGTCAAGATTATAAATTCGAGATTGCCGCTAATTTGACGTTAACCAATCCGTCTGATAAAACCGCTTCTGCCGTAACAAAAACAGATGCTGTTGTTTCCGCAGGTGAATTTAAAACACAAGCCGCTGGCGATGCCGCTGATGTAACAGTGGGACCTCCGACGGATATCAAAGCGTCTTACGTCAAAGCAAGCGGTGCCAAACCTGCCGGCGTTAAAGTAACCTGGAAAGCTCCCGCCAATTATACCGGCGGTTATGTTGTTACGCTTTTTGACGGAACCAATACGATTACTCGTACCATTGATCCGGGTTCAAAACTGGAAATAACACAAAAAATCGGCGATACTTTTAACGCCGGAACAGGCGATTTCAGCGATGCGATTCTTGTCAAAGATACGCGTATTAAAATTGTCGTAACAACAACTGCAACACACAAGATTGAATCAACGCCGACTTATGTTAATACCGGTACGGTTCCGGCTGCCGCTGCTGTTGTACCGGCTGCGCCGTCTGCACCAACCACAGCAGCACTTGCCAACACTCCCGGCGGAACAACGCTAACAATAACAACTACCGATCCGAATACGGTTGGGTATTATGTCGGATTCACCAAAGCCGCTGGTGCGCCTGCCAAGTCAAGTGTTGTATTTGCGAATCTGATTTATGTACCGAAAGCGGCCGCCGGTAATACAACAGTGGACTTAAAAGCGGCGTCAGATGATTATATCTATGCTTTTGCTGTCGGCGCCGACGGAACTATTTCTGATACAGGAAGTATCTCTGCCGCCGTTGCCGTGATTACCGCAGACGTAACGGCAACAGATGCCGCTAATGTTTATCCGGCAGCGAAGGACGTTAAAGGTGTAACGGCAACAGCGGATTCTTCCGTCAAAAACAAATATACGGTTAAATGGACAGCCGCAACGGATCATTTTTCCGGTACATCGACTGCCGCCGCTCCAACCGCCGCTGCTGATTTCAAATATGTTGTTACCGGCTATCGTGTTACTGCTACAATTAACAATGCCGTCAATACCGGAGCTTCAGAAGTAAAATATGTTGCTGTGGGAACTAACGAGGTTCTCTTTACTGATCTCCGTTGGAATACCAAATACGACTTCAAAGTTGAAGCCCTTGTTTCCTACACTACTGCCCAAGACGCTACAAATTGGAACGCCGCCGCAACTCCGCAAGTAAGCGTCGGAGCCGCCAAAGCGGGTGTTACGGTTGTTAAAGCTCCGTCTGTTACCGATTCCGTTACTATTGCCAAAAAGACCGGTACCGGTGTTGCTGAGGGAACGATAACTATTTCCGGTACAACGGTCAATACAAATTATATTATTACCGTAACTGATGCTAATAAAGCCGTTTTGGGAACAAAGACAATAACGGCAACAGGAACATCGGAAGAGGTTGTTCTTGGCGGTTCGTCGGGTCTCATCGGAGCCGAACTAACGCCAAAAGCGAAATATACAGTAACGGTTAAGACGATTGGGTCCGTTCCCGGTGCCGTTTCCAAAGGGAAATCAGTAACGATTAACGCCGCCGATTTTGTCAGTGCCACACTGAAAGACGCTAAAGGTACAACAATTAACTCGGTCAAAGTTGAAGTTGTTGCTCCGAAAAGCGGTGTTGCTACCGGTACGCACTACATGGAGTACACCAATGTTGTCGATGCCAAAGGCAAAGCCGATTGGAATGCCGCTAAAGTTTATACCGGAACAGGCACTGATCCTGCGGCGGTTACAGGAACGGTGGAGATTACACAACTCAATCCTAATTCACAATATTTTTTCCGTGTTGTTACCGTTGATTCTGCATGGGCTTCCGGCACTAACGAGTGGGATAAAATGACGAAAGTTTCGACGAGTAAGGAATTGAAAGTCAAAACCGCAACAGTTCCGCTTCCAACAATTACCAAACCGGGTTTCACGTTGGACGGTACAGACTTGGCTCTTGACTTTACAGGTAAGTCCATGTTACAAGTAGATAGCGGCGCAACGAAAAAAGCCTTGACCGGTTTGACGGGAACACCGACATATCAGTACAAGTTAATTGTATCGCAGGATTCCAAAGTGGACAAAGCAACCGGTCAATTGCTTAGTTCCCAAAAGTTGGATGTTACGATCACCGATGCGGTTGTTGCCGGTACTGACAATAAGTACAAAGCCGATAACCTTCAGGTAACACCGGTTAAATTTACCGGTACTGATGGTATTTTCGATAAACTTGGTCTTACACCGGCGAATGTTTCCAGTCTCAAAAATATAAACTTCCAGTTGGAAGTGACGGTCAACTACGGAACCAGTGAAACATTTACGGTGTACTCAAAAGTAGGTAAAGTAACATCACCGAAATGGTTTGTCTAACCAATCGATTAATTTTAAATTAATTTTAATTTTAGAAACATTGGGGACATAAAGAACATTAGGGACAATAAAGTAATAATCTATTTTTCAGAAAATAGTGTTATTAGAAAATAGGTAACTATTCTGTCGCGGTGAATGTTCATTTTTCTGTCCCGTAGAGTAGGATGTGTAAAATAGCCCTGCCCTACGGGACGGAATTTTTTGATTGACCTCGTTGGCTCGAATAACAAACTCAACTATTACAACTGTGGATGAAAACCCTTTGGCGAAAGGTTGCCTACCTTGTGAGCGTTTTCCGCTTGTGGGTGACGGTTAATGGGTAATGGTCATTCTTTCGCCCTGAAAGGGCAACACAAGCCAGCCCGCCGCAACGCGGGGCAAGCCCACACCGTTAACTTTCAGTAAATTCTGAAAGATAAAAAAAACTCTTTTCAAAAGGAAAATCCTGTTGACAATTTATTCGGTTCCGTGTAAACTGTGAAACTCATTCAATTGCGAGACATTTTTTTCTTGCCGTGTTGTTTTTCGGCAATGTTTCGCGGTTGGTTATTTCAATGAAACCTTATAAAATAAGGAGATTAACAATGAAAAATGTAATGATGTGTTTGGTTGGGATTTTTGCAGAATTTTTTGCGAAAAATCAAATGTTAAAATGGGTAAGACAGGGGGGGGGGGGCAGTATGTAGAGGAAAGTTAAAAACGGAGAGTGGAGAGTGT
>JAIROD010000482.1 GCA_031257725.1 Planctomycetaceae bacterium
CCGTCAACAGGGACAAGTCGGCGAGTACGCCGACCGACTTTTGTGGCGAAAGGTCAGCTACTTTGTAATTATTTGCCTGTTGATAAGCAAGAACCGCTACGGAATAATTACAAATTGAAATAAAAAAATTTTTCGTGTAATTTCGTGTGTTTCGTGTTAAAAAGGTTAAAACAAAATAGACAGTTACGGAAAATATATTCGCCTTCAAGCCGCATGGGTTAATCCAAGAATGCAAAACGGTCCCTGGAGCGAAGAAGTACGGGAACTCATTAATTAAAATAAAGTAACGATTCATTCGCCCCGAAAGGGTGCAAGCATTAGCGTAGGGCAACGCCCTACGAAACAAATTCCAAACGAGAAAAACCTCCCGTAGGGCGTCGCCCTACGCTAATGTCGGTTGCCCCTTCGGGGCGAAACAATATTAATAATCTTATTGTAATAGATTATTAAAATAGACATTTTAACCACAGAGTCCGCAGAGAACACAGAGATTTTTTTATGATTTCATTAGTCTCTTTCTAAAATCATAAAATTGCTCCGTCTCTGTGTTCTTTGCAGCCTCTGCGGTAAAAACAAAAAATAACGATTCAGCAGCAATCCTAATTATTTATCATCGGGTTAATAAACAAAATAACCAAAATATCATGCCGTTGACAGTATAACCTTCTAATCTTGAAATTATTGTTGTAGAGATTACAATACTCGGCATGATGTTTTTTCAGCAACCAATATGGTTTTTTCTTTTGATTCCGATAGTGTGTTCGCTTTATTTTTGGCGGATATCATCGAAGTTGTTGATTGGTTTGCGTTTTGTGATTCTTTTGCTGATTGTACTGGCAATGGCGCAACCGATGCTCAAATTGCCGGCACGCAGCGGAACGATTATTGTTGTTGCTGATCGGAGCCGCTCCATGCCGGCCAATTCCGCAACCACACAAAAACATGCCGTCAATCTCTTGCTCAATCACATCGGTAAAGAAGATCGGCTTGGAGTTGTTTCATTTGGGGCAAAATCGTTTTCCGAACGAATTCCAGCCGGATTAGCCGCCGGAACATTCGGAGAATTTACAGCAGAAATTCAAGCCGATGCCTCCAATCTGAGCGGTGCCATCGAAAATGCGTTATCATTGATTCCTGTCGGCGATAAGGGAAGATTGCTCATTTTGTCGGATGGACGCTGGACCGGCGACGCTCCCGCCCAATTGGTTTCACAACTCGTTCAACGCGGTATCGCTGTCGATTACCGCGTCATTGAACGTCCCGTTGTCGGCGACATTGCGATCCTTTCCCTTGATGCACCGGATCGCGTTTTTCCTGAAGAAGTGTTCAAAGTAACCGGTTGGGTTCATGTTCCGGTAACACAGAATGTTGAATATGAACTGTTACAAAACGGCGTTGTCGCGGCTGCCGGAACTCGTTCTCTGACTTCAGGAAGCAACCGGTTTGAATTTCGACTCAAAGCCGGAACTCCCGGCGCATTGTCCTGTGAACTTCGGATTCGCACGCAAGAAAATGATCCGGTTCCCGAAAATAATTCGGCACGGAAATTAGTCGGCGTTGAAGGCAATAAACCGTTGCTCGTTCTCGTTCCTCCGTCGGAAAACAGTACCGCTCCCATTTCAACATTTTCGGAGATTCTAAACAATTCCGCTATCGAAACCGGAGTAGAACTTTCCACCGCTTCCGGTATCCGTTGGTCATTGCCCTTTTTAAGCCGTTATTCCGGTATTGTGCTGGAAAATGTCTCATCGTCGCAACTTGGAATTTCCGGTATGGAATTAATCGCCGAATGGATTAAACAAACCGGTTCGGGATTAATGTTGACCGGCGGTAAAAATTCTTACGCTCTCGGCGGATATTATCAATCACCGCTTGATCCCGTCTTGCCCGTCTCTATGGAACTCCGAAAAGAACACCGTAAACTCGCGGTGGCGGTTGCCATTTTAATGGATTGTTCCGGTTCAATGGGAATGATCGTTCCGGGCGGAAAAATCAAAATGGATCTTGCCAATCTCGGCGCAGCCGAAGTTCTCAATATTTTAACGCCAATGGATGAAATTGCCGTTTTGATCTGTGATACGGGCGTTCAAACCATTCTTCCGCTAAAACAGAACACGAATCCGCGTGGTGATCGTGAGAAAATTTTGACGATTGGACCAGGAGGCGGCGGAATTTTTGTTTACGTTGGTTTGGCGGCAACAAGTAAAATGCTCGCCAACGCCCAAGCCGACACAAAACACATCATCCTGTTCACCGATGCCGACGATACCGAGCAACCCGATGATTATATTCGTCTTCTTACAGCGTGCAAAAATGCCGGAATGACTTGCAGTGTTATTGCGTTGGGAACGGAAGCCGGAATGACGGCAGATCTTTGTAAAGATATTGCCAAAGTTGGCGGCGGGAACATTTACTTCACCGAGCAAGCCAACGATTTGCCGCGATTGTTTGCGTTGGACACGTTCACTATTTCACGCAGTACATTTTTGGAAGAACCCGCGCCGTTTCATTTTACAGGCGGAATTACAACATTGACCGGAACAACATTAACCGCCCCGCCCACTCTTGGCGGCTACAATCTCTGTTACGCCAAGCCGGGCGCACTGATTTCGGCGGTAACAGATGATGATTACAAGGCACCGGTTATTGCGTCGTGGCAGGCGGGTTTGGGGCGTGTACTTTGTTACACGGGACAAGTCGATGGTTCCTACACCGGTCAGATGGCTGATTGGCAAGATTACCCGTCAATGCTTGTTAGTCTTGGACGTTGGACGGCGGGACGGGCGGAAATGTTACCGAACAACATGATGCTGACCCAAGAACTCAATGACGGAAGTTGCCAAATCCGCTTGCATCTTGACCCGGAACAGGATTATTCCTTTGAAACGCTTCCCAAAGTAACAATCTTAAAGCAAACGCCCGGCGCGGGGTTGGAAACGGAAACCGTTTCACTACGTTGGCTGGAACCGTCCATGCTTGGCGTGAACATCATTTTAACGGGCAATGAAACAATTCAGGCAACTGTTTTATTGACAAACAAAGGTGAATCTGTTACGAAACCGTTCCAACTTCCGCCGGTTTGTCTTCCGTATTCGCCGGAGTTCCGGTCTTCCGGCAGCGGCAAAGGTGCGGAAACACTTCGACATCTCGCGGCAACAACCGGCGGTTGCGAGCGGGTGGAATTATCCGGAATGTGGAAGGATATTCCAAAGGTTCCGCGTTATTTCGATCTTTCAACCTGGTTGATTTACGTTGCAATTTTGTGTTTAGTCGCGGAAATATTTCAACGGCGAACCGGTTTGATGAGTGTGTGGAGTAATCGTTTGGTCAACCGAATCCGTCGTATCCCTGTTCTTCGTGAACAAAACCGATCCCTGATAAACCGTAATAACAATAACGATAACAATAACGATAACAACAATAACAATAACGCCAATACCGACACGAACACGAACACGAACACTGACAACACCGATTCAAACGTTAAATCCCTTTCCTTATTCCGTCGTTTTGCGATGCGAAAAGAGCAACGAAAAATATTGCAACGTGAACATTTGGAAAATTCTGTTCCGCCTTCCGAATCAATTACTCCGGCTGCAACACAAACACAAACACAAAACCAAAAACCAAAAGAAGAATTATCGGCAACACCCAACGGCGTTTCCGATGCATTACGAAAAGCAAGGCAATCGTCAAAAAATCGGACAGGTCAATAAACCTGATTGGGGAACATTTTGTATATCGAATGAAAATGGAACGATAAAAAACTCCGTCCCGATAGCGACGATATATTGGTTCCCTCGTGATTGTTAACGGCGGGGTTCACCCCGCGTTTGTACTAAGACAGGGTAAATTCCACCGTTAACGATCAAACAAAAATTCCGTCCCGACAGCGACGATATATTGGTTCCCTCGTGATTGTTAACGGCGGGGTTCACCCCGCGTTTGTACCAAGACAGGGTAAATCTCACCGTTAATGATCAAACAAAAATTCCGTCCCGATGGGGACGATATATTGGCAGCAAACTTGTTTCGATAACAACAATATGGTTCGCTTGATATTGATGTCGGAGAAACGCAATTTTGGAACCGTCGGGGGAGAAAACAACGGCATACGGTAACGGCAATTCAGTTTCATTTTTTTCATTAATTTCATTAATTTGGGGAGTCAGACGGATCGTTTCGGTTTCTGAACTGATACAAATAGAATGATCCATGACGTGAGCAATATTCTTGCCGTCAGGACTCCAAGTGAACGCCGAAGTAACATCATGAAGACCGTGAGTCCATTGACGCGGCGAACCGCCATTCGGTGAAATTGTCCAGAGTTGGACAATTCCCGCGTCATCACGCATAAGAAACGCAATCTTCGACCCATCCGGTGAACTACGAACCCAATGTCTGACCCCTTGAACTCAGGGAAAACGCCGATCTGTTGTGTAGGTCAAACGACGTTGCGCAATTCCGCGCGGCGGAGCAGGACGGCGTGTCGGCGTTCCTTCCAACGGCGCAGCACCGGCAACCGCAACGTTTTCCACCCGATCAGGAAGATCAACAATGAAAACTTCCGTAACTATTTGATTTTTGTTCACAATAATATCGCCAAGAAACGCGATGGCTTTTTTCTGCCGCGAACCGTCCGGTTTAATGTAACCATCAACACCAACCCAAGTATCCTCATACGCTTTCTGAATTTCGTTACTGTCCGGCTGCGGATGATTAACTGTTTGTGAAACAAGAACGGAAAAATAGGAACCGTCGTGATTCCGTGAATGATTCCGATTAACATAGACCGGACAAAGCGGAACCGCAACTCCGATATTTCGTTGATCAAAATCATGCGGCGGAGCATTCTCCTTTTTGTCCAATAAATCGAGCAGATGATCATTGTACGTAAAACTAACCCATTGACCATCACCGCTAAAAACATGAACATGGGAACCGCCGCGCAATGCGCCGGGCAAAAACGGCGGAACAATATTACAAGCGTCCGGAATTTCCGTTTGTCCATGAGAATGAAGAATCATTCCGTAACGATGTTGAAACGAATAATTCCAATTCATATCAGGATATTCAGGACCATGAATGAAAATGATTTTGTTGTCAACCGGTGAACAAGTTACAACACCGCAACAAGCTCCGTTTTTCGATTCATAAAGAGTTTCGATTTTTCCCGATTCAGGATGAAGTTTTTCGATTCGTGTCCCGTCAAATATGGAAGCATCCTTGCCGCTTCGGACATCGTAAAACAAAAATTGACTGTCCGGCGACCAGCAATTGATGTTTGTCAATTGATTCGAGATGGTTTGCACTGATTTTGGTTTCATTTTTCATAACGGTCTGTTTTGTTTAAGTAATATATCAGCCGAATTTGCTAAAAAGAATAATAATTGTTTCAACTAACCTTATTTTTACCTTATTTTCCTAAACGAAACAACCTTAGCAGCAATGATTCCTACAAAAGACAAACCTTATTACCTTATTTTGATATTGTACGATTTGTATTGTACGCATTTTTGTATTAATCTTTTTTTGAGAAAATGGGATTTACTCATAAGGTAATAAGGTTAGTTGTTGTTTTACCTTATTGCTGCTAAGGTTTTTTTGGTGAATGGTTTCGTTAAAAAAATAAGGTGAAAATAAGGTTTATTGAAACAGTATTCGAAAATTCCACTGAATAATTACCAAAAATTATACGAAAATGACAGCAGAAATCTTTTTTGGGAATCTCTCATCATTCAGAATTTACCGAAAGTTAACGGCGTGGGCTTGCCCCGCGTTGTTCGGCTTAACCCTAAAACACGGGGTAAACCCCGTCGTTAACTATTAACTATTAATTAATAATTAATAGGTTGGAAATAAAAAATTGAATGATGAAAGATGCCCGAAAATAAATAGACCGTAATAATCTCTTCTCTGAAGGGATCGATACCTTCAATAATTCCGTGTGTGAACGGTTATTTTTTCAGGAATCCGTTATTAACAAGCCAAGCTTTACAAAGTTCAGACCATGTTTCATTACCGCGTTGGTTTTTCGCTAAACCTTGACCATGCGCTCCCTTCTGGTAAATGTGTAACTCGGCTGGAATTTTGTATTTGCGAAGTGCCAAATAAAACTCTATACCGTTTTCCGCCGGAACCGCCGTGTCTTCATTCGTAAAAAAAATAAAAGTCGGCGGCGTTTTTTCTGTTACTTGTTTTTCATTCGAATAATAATCAACAAGTTCTTTCGGAGCATCCGCCCCGATCAAATTTTTCTGCGAACCGCGATGGGTGAATTTTGTATCAAATAGAATGACCGGATAGCAGAGAATCATAAAATCCGGTCGGCAATTAATTTTGTCAATTTCATCGCTTGATTCTTTAACGTTGTCGAAATGAAAATGAGTTCCGGCAGTTGATGCCAGATGTCCGCCTGCGGAAAATCCCATAACACCAATTTTTGACGGATCAATCCCCCAATCCTTCGCGTTGAACCGAACCGTTCGAATTGCCCGCTGGACATCCAACATCGGATTCGGATGACCATAACCTTTACCGCGATGACGATATTCCAAAATTGCCGCTGTTACACCAAACGAATTAAACCATTCGGCGATTTGTTTTCCTTCGTGATCCAATGCCAATCCGCCGTAACCGCCGCCAGGACACACAACAACCGCCATATCAACTGCGTTATTTTTATCCGGTAACCAAACGGTAATACGCGGTTTGTCCTTGTCTTCGGTTCCCAACGCATTCGGTGCGCCTTGTTCCCAAAGTGTAATCTGTTTCTGTTCCGCAGCGTTCAGAATTGCATTCGTAACAACATGCGTGAATGTCATGGAATAAAAAATGAACAATAAAGTTGTCGGAAATAAAGTTGTTTTCATTAAAATTCCCGTCTTTTTCAAGCGGCTCCTAATTTAGTTAATGGTTATAGTTAATAGTTGTAATATATCAGTGGATTTTTTTCCAATCGGGTTTACCCCGTGTTTTGTGGTTAAGTCGAACAATGCGGGGCAAGCCCATGCCGTTAACTTTCGGTCAATGCTGAATGATGAGAGATTCCCAATTAATATCACAATAAAACGGTTGTGTAATCTTCATCTGACACAAATTAAACATCAGAAAAAAGATCACCCTTTGCTTGCGGTTACGCTGCAATAGGCGTTTTAGGCGGTAATCCGTTTTATTTCTGCAACGGTTATTTCTGTAAAATCGTTTATTATTTTGTTTGTTTCCATTAGTTTTTCTTTTGGCAAGGAGGTTGCAACACCCACAACCTTCATTCCAGCCGAAAGAGCCGCTTTTATTCCCGCCAGCGCATCTTCAAATACTAAACAATTTTTAGGTCGGATATTCAGTAACTCCGCCGATTTCAAATAAATGTCCGGAGCAGGTTTCGCTTTGGACACCATCGCCGCAACAACCACAACATCAAAATAGTTACGAATTTGTAATTTATCCAACACAAAATCAATGTTTTCCGCCGGAGCAGAAGAACCAACCGCAATAGGAATATTGTTCTTTTTCAACTCTTTAAGTAGTTCGACCAAACCGGTAACAGGTTTTATATGAGGTTCATATATTTGGCGGTAATACGTTTCTTTTCCGGTTGCAAATTCCTGATGCCGTTCTTTGCTTTCATTCGGAAATAACTCCGCCATCAGGTCTTCATTACTTCTTCCAAACATTTCAGAGGTGAATATTGTTCCATATTGACTAAAATATTCGACAAAAGCACGCTCGTGAAAATGGGCATTATCAACCAATACGCCATCCATGTCAAAAATAACCGCAATCATCGTTTGTAACCGCTCACACAATTAAAATAAAAAGTGAAAGTACAAAGTAAAAATGTAACTATTCAGTAGCGATTCTATTATTTATCATCAAGTCAATAATCAAGAGGTAGGCAACCGCTCGCCGAGCGGTTGCGTCGGCGTACTCGCCGACATTGCCCCTGTTTGCAGATGGAAATTAAAAACCAACCGCGTACAACTCGAATAATAAACCAACCGTTGCGACCTTTCGGCGAAAGGTCGCCTACCTGTTGAGTCACCTACCTGAGGAGTATTTCCTGATAATACACTACTGAATAGATACGTAAAAATAAAAGTAAAAAGGTATCACATTCATTTTATACGTCAAGATTTTTGACTTCGAGTGCGTGTTTTTCGATAAATTCACGGCGGGGTTCGACTTTATCGCCCATCAGAATACGGAACAATTCATCCGCTGCGGCGGCATCTTCCATTGTAACCTGAATTAAGGTACGGTTTGCAGGGTTCAATGTTGTTTCACGAAGTTCTTCGGCGTTCATTTCGCCCAGTCCTTTGAACCGCGTTACCTGCATTCCTTTTTGACCGCCGCTACGGACTTCCGTTAACAGTTCCCGCAAATCTTCAAGCCCCTGCGACGTGTCGCCGCGTTGGAGATAATATCGTGACGTGTCGGTTCCGGTACGTTCCTGCGGTAACAGCGCATCAATCTCAAATCCCTGATCACGAAGTTCAAGCAAATATTTGTTTATCGTACGCACTTCATGCAATTCGACAATTCGGAGTTTCGGCTGATATTCCGTTGCATTTGTTGCGTTAATATTCGGGTCGTCGCCCAAACCGCCGTCGCCAACCGAAATTTCATGACCGGATTCTTGTTCAATTTGATTTTGAAATTCTTTAAGTTTATCACGGTCAGTAAACCATTCTTCCCGTTTGTCATAAAAAATGTGATAAATAGGAAGCCGTGCAGTAACGGGGTCTTGCCGCATCGCATGTTCACGCAGACTAATTCCGCGACGCTCCAACGCAAGAATTGATTCTTCCAAACCCGCCAACGTTTTACAAAGTTTCTCCATCGCCTCACCTTCAAAGGTACGTCCGTCACCGGGATCAAAGACGGAATTTTTCAAACCATATTCAAGCAAAATTCGCCGCATTTCCCCATCCGTTGAAATATATTGATCCGCATGTCCCTTGCGGCGGATCCGGTACAACGGCGGACACGCAATAAAAACATGTCCCGCCTTAACCAATTCGTACATCTGACGGTAAAAGAACGTTAATAATAAGGTACGAATATGTGAACCGTCCACGTCCGCATCGGTCATGATAACAACTTTTCCGTAACGCCGTTTCGATAAATCAATTTCATCGCCGACTCCGCTGCCGAGTGCGGTAATCATGCTGCGGATTTCTTCATTGGCTAACACTTTTGCATCGGCGGCTTTATAAACGTTCAGTATTTTACCTCGAAGCGGCAGAATCGCCTGATATTCACGAACACGTCCGCCTTCCGCACTTCCGCCGGCAGAATTACCTTCGACAAGATACAATTCACATTTATCAACTTCCTTGCTGGAACAATCGCGCAGTTTGCCCGGTAAACCGCCATACGAAAGTGCGCCTTTACGTTCGCGGATCAGTGCGCGGGCTTTTCGTGCGCTTTCACGCGCTTCCGCCGCAACAAGTCCTTTTTTAACAATAATTTGTGCGGTTT
>JAIROD010000489.1 GCA_031257725.1 Planctomycetaceae bacterium
TTATTCAAATAAAAACATTGATTCCCTATCGTTACAACGCAAAACCAACGGCTAGGTTGGAAACATCCCGCTGGGATGTAAAAAACTGCTCTGAAATATGACAAAAAATTAAAATAGACCGTTACCTCGATAACTCCAAACGAGGAATTATTACAAGAGATTTTTTTGAAATAGTTAAAAGAACAGATAAATATGAAATTTATATTTCACCAATACTTCTACGGGAAATTTATGAAGCAAATGAGTTGAAAAGAGAGGTAATTACTGCATTTATTAAATTATTACCGATTATTGAAATACCCGAAAATGAAAATGTGGAAGTGCTTGCGGAACAGTATATTTTATCTGGAGTTTTATCGGAAAGTCATATAGACGATTTAACTCACATAGCGTATGCTGTTCTTTCGGAGTGTGATTATATTGTGAGTTGGAATATGAAACATCTTGCAAACCAACGAACAATATTAAGAGTACATAAATATAATTCTGAAAATAACTTGCCAAAAATAACAATTGTAACGCCGGAACAGATAATCAATTTTGGAGGTATAAATGACTAGAAAAACAATTAATATGGAAAATTTTGACGCAGTTAAGATGGTACGTGAAATACGCAACCGTCATTATAAAATAACAAAAAATATGACGACAGAAGAAAAACGTAATTATGATCGTCAACAAATTGAGGAATACAAACGTTATGCGGAAACACTTAATTTAGATGACTATGATTTTCCTTTTATCCATAAAAAATAAATAAACATGGAAAATTTTGAGTGAGGAATATCGGAGCAATGGTGAAATTTGGGATGATAAATATATTGAAAAACCGCCCGGATTGATCAAACGTTTTTCATAAATTTTTATATCTTGCGTAGTCAAAATTCAACGCCGTCCATTGGGGCGTAACCCCAAAAGTCCCTTGTGTCCCTTTTAACTTTAATTTTTAACCAAACTTAAACTACAATGAAAAAATCCAACAGAAGACAATTTTTGAAATCCGCAGTAAAATCCGCCGGTGCGGTTGCCGCCGGCGTTTCAGTTGCGCAAGTGATTCCGCAACTTTCGGCAAACGAAAACGGCGATGTTGCTAATTCGGAAATTGCCAAGACGGACAAAGCTATTTTGACCGACAACCTGAAAACATTCGGGGCAAGCGGCAAGGCACAGACGATATTGACAAAAGGCAGTGAAACGGTTTTATTGCATCATCGGGGCAAGGGAACCCTCACTCACATGTGGTTTGGTGTTGATTTTCCCGCTTGTGAACGGACAATGATCAAGGTGTATGTCGATAATGAAACGAAGCCGTCGATTGATATGGAACTTGGTCTTGGTCACGGTATTGGTTTTAACGATAAACATGCCCCGTGGACAACCGACAAAATGGGCAAAACAGGAGCACCAAGCGGAATCTACAATAATTTCCGTATCCCTTTCGGCAAGGAAATTAAAGTAACAGCACAACTGTGTTCCGATTCACCCGATAAACCTAAACTTTGGTGGATTATTCGCGGTGTGGAAAACTTGCCGGTGAAACTGGGCAGTGTGCAATTGCCCGATAATGCCCGACTGAAACTCTATAAACTCGAAAACAAAGAATTCGATCCGCTTGTGGAATTCGATATGTGCAATGTTAAAGGCAAAGGGGCGTTGTTTCTCGTAACAATTTCCGCCAAAGGTTTACGGGAAGGTAAAGATTGGAAAAATTTGAGTTACATGGAAGCCTGTATCCGCGCGTATTTAAACGACGGCAAGGAGACTCTAGTTGTTTCTTCCGGACTGGAAGATTATTTTCTTGGAACATACTATTTCAACAGAGGACGGTATTACAATAATGTCGCTGGTTTGACACATTTGGATACACAAACGAGTGAATTTTCCGCTTACCGTTTTCATGACGACGACCCAATTTTTTTCCAGAATGGACTGCGTTTAACCAACAGAGTTGGCGAACAAGAAGGCGACCCGCTAAAAACAGTCGGCAATCCGCCAAGAACTCGATATACAACATACGTCTGGATTTATCAATGGTAATATCGACAAAGAACGGGAAAAGGTATTAGGGTTACCTGCGGGTTGTACGAACAATAAAAGGTTATTAAGTAACTATTCCGTCGTTTGGGGAATCGCTCAAAGAAACATGCCAAGACAGACGACTGAATAGTTACAAAAAAACCGTCCCGCTAGGGACGACATGTTGGTAGAAAACAGAATTTTTTATTGGAGGATACAAGAAATGAGCGAAACAATTAATGTAAATAATCTCGTTGAAATTAAGCGAAGAGGTTTACAGGCATTAAAAGAAGCATTAGGACCTGTTGGAATGGTTAGATTTATTCAACAGTATGAAAATGGCAATGGAGATTATACAAAAGAAAAATATCGTAATATATCAGTGGAATATTTTTTTTTGGTAATATATCAGTGAAATATTTTTTTTAACTATTCAGTTGTTTCCTCCGAATGACCACCCCTAGCCCCTCCGAAGGAGGGGAATCATTCCCCTCCTTCGGAGGGGGCAGGGGTGGTAAAAAATAAACGTAACTATTCAGTCGCGGTAGGCAACCGACCGCCGGGCGGTTGCGTCGGTGTACTCGCCGACTTGTCCCTGTTGACGGCTGGAAATTAAAGACCAACAGCGTACAACAAACCAACCGGCGCAACCTTTCGGCGAAAGGTTGCCTACCTTCCTCGACTGAATAGTTACAAATAAACTTCAATCTCCGAAAAATTCCACTGATATATTACGTTTTTGTTTGTTTGGAGTTGCCCGACTCTCATAATTCAATTTTTTATTTTCAACCCATTAATTAAGTTAACGACGGGGGGTACCCCGTGTTTTAGGGTTAAGTCGAACAACGCGGGGCAAGCCCACACCGTTAACTTGCGGTAAGGTCTGGATTATTAGAGATTCCCATCAGAATATTCACGGCGTGAG